>NZ_JAKKRK010000077.1:0-15739 GCF_025654545.1 Shewanella sp. SM20
AGCACAGTAAGCTCAATTTTGTATCACCGAGTGAGCGACATGCGATGCAAGATAAAGCGATTTTATCTAAGCGTAAGGAGGTACTAGAAGAAGCAAGATCAAGAAACCCTAAACGCTGGCCAAACGGTATAAGGAACTGTGACGTTATCGGTGAGGTAGTGTTGAACCCAGAAAAAGAGTCTGAAACTGAAACAAGAAATGCAGCTTAAAATTTAAGTAAAGAGTGCCAACTACCTTGAAAAACACCGTGAGAATAAACTTACTCCTTGTTCAGTATCAACAACGTTGATATCACATAATGAGCTACTATGTTCTAACCCTATCTGACGCCTCTTCAAGTTAATTACTTCTAAACTTTTTTCCATATAATCCTTTATTAGCTGTCTACTCTTCAAATGCATTTCTGAAATTGCGTAAATATAACCATCCATAATTTGATGCAAATCAATTTTTTCACCATATTTTAATAACATCTGTTGTGAAAAAATACCGCTATCGATTAGCTTTTTCTTAGCAAGTGGCACATGAAAAATAGCAACACTTTGATTATCTTCTGGACTCCAGCGAACACCTGTAGTGAACGTTTTTACGGGCAACGAAGCATGCTGTACATAATTCCTTAATTTGCATCCAAAAATATAATCAGGATTATTCTTTGATATATCTTGTCGATGCTTTTTAACCTCGTCGTGACTACTTTCTGAAGCAGTAATACTTTTAACGAATGATTTCTTATCCCCATCATGAAAGTGGCGATCAAGATATAGTTTACTGAAGTTTAAAACATTGAAATAAAGGCGATTTAGCTTACTACGATTATTATGATTCTTTATGTAATCATATTTAACACTGTCAGAAATAGCTCTGACACTCATTTCATACATTGTAGACTTAGCTTCAACATAGGATTCTATTACCTGATCATATAATTCTTCATGGTCAAGTATTTTAGATAGAATCTCTCTAGCATTACTCAACTCTAAATATTCACAATCACTTAGCTTTGCCTTATGGGTTTTCAGCAAACTGTCGCTCACTATACTAAAGTGTAATTCTTTCAATCTATCAACCTTGATGATGCTATTTATTAACTCAACACATTAGATACGTTAGTAGTATTAAGTCAAATAACAAATCATTCTGATGTGGACATTAATATTAAAAATAAAAAATAAAACAGGTAGTTCTCAGCTGGTCCTAACCCCGGCTCAATTCCGCAGAATGTAACTCCCCAAAAAATTACCATAAAAGTATATATATCTCACTATGGTCGCTCATGTGCATCCATGCACTTCACGACATTCAGACATCCTGCCTATCAAATAGCGAGCTAGCTTTCACAGGTGCAGGGGCGAATGAAAATCGGTGATTTTCGCGCTTATGAGCGAGAGGCAGGGATTGCCGAACTGGAGTGCTTTACATGGATGTAAAGCGAGGACTTCGGAAGCGATAGCAAATTTGCCAATGAGCACAAGGAGCTTTCAACTCCGTTGGGGGCGTCATGGAGCATCCAAGGAGGATAGGACGAGCAGTCCTCCTTGGTCGGGTGTGGGGTGAAGCCCCACGACTTTCTCGGCTGTAAGCCCGCAAAACTCAACGTAAATCAAATAGTGATTTACGTTGCCCCATCACACTGTGACTTACCTGCTTGATAGCAACTTGGTTGACGTGGGCATACGGCGCCGCGAGAGCAAATAAGGCGGGCATCGTTTTTGATCCCGCGTTCTATCCAGTTGATATTGAGGATTTTTGCGACGCTGACCAGATCGCTTTTAATGTGTTTGGGAATAGTGACTGAACCGCCGCTGGCGACACAGGCATCTTTCAGGTCGTGGGCGATAGACAGGGCATCTTTACCCTGTGCTTCAATCGCTGGATTTAAATCTATGCCTGCACAGAGAACATGCGGGTTGCCCGCCGAGTCTTCGACTTTAATCGACTCGCAGCAGTAAATGCGTGGTTCGTTGCCGACGTTTAAAATCGAAATCTGTGCCGAAGTGCCGACCGTCGGCTCGCTGATCATCCTAAAGACGGCCCAATGCTGACAAGGGTCTTCCACTAGTCGCATATTGCCCCAAGGCAGTGGAATCCCGTTACCACGGTAAACGGCTTTGAGCTTGCCCGGTGCGTAAGCATCGAAATAATGCCAATGGGGATAAGGAGAGACGACAGTCATACGCCGCATGGCGACTGAAGCTGACACTTGCAGTTGCTTGTGTACTTCAATCTCATAACCGTGGCGGTCGAGTAATTGGCGATAAGGCACTTTAGGACACAGCAGCGCACCGGCGAAGAAGCTCGATTCAAAATCGCGCCATGCATGCAAGATATCCTGCGCGTTCAAGGTATTGGACTGCATACCCGCCTCTTCATCCACTTCTAATTTGCGGCCTGAGATCATCACACTCTTGAGGCCATCCTTGTTGTGCAACACGCAATGACCTATGTGCACGGCTAAATCATATTTGAGTCTGTTGGGGCGATTTTTGAGGATTTTATTTACATAAATCGTGCTCGGCGGCTCAATAAATGAGGTGACCAACTGACGCGAACTCACGCCCATTTCATCGATAACTTCCTGCGGCGTACTGTCTATCCACTTAATTTTTAATCCCATTCCCTTAGCAATATCCAGCATATCGTCCAGAGATAAGGGCATACGTTTGAGGCCGACTTCTTCAGCGGCACGTTCAAGATCAGGGAAATGATTTTGATGGTGTTCTTGATGGGCGCGGATCAATAAATGGGCAAACTGCCGACCTGAGATCCCTGTTTGCGACAGCATCTCAGGTATCGCTATTTGTAAAATATCATTGGAAAACAAAAAGCTGGGTTCGAGTGCCATACCACTTATGCCACCACGTCGACCCTTGTCTGGCGTAATGGCGTTTTCTTCGGGCACATCGTCTAAGAACCATTCGGCGTCTTTTTGAAAAACCGCGGCGATCACAGCCAGCATTCCGGCACTCGGCACACGCTTGCCACGTTCGATCATCGACAAATATGACACAGAGGGCGCACTTCCCGCGTCGACTCGAATGCATCGTGCCGACAAATCTTCCATAGTTAAATTATTACGTTTCCGTAGGTTACGTATTTTTGTGCCTAGGAAATGTGATTTTCTCATCAAGCTCTGGTCATTGCGCATTTTGTAAAATTCACAGTGTAAAATTTTTATTGTGAAATTGTAGTCAAAAAAAGACTAGACTACAAATCAAGCAATCAAGCAATCAAGGAAAGGCTAATGCGAACAAGCTAAGCCATTCCAGTACAAGAAATGCTTAACCACTCCCACTAAAAGTGGCTAAGCACTCAAAGCGGACAAACCAAATTGAAGACAAACTTTGATAAGCCAAAAGTTAAATCAAAACCCTGAATTTTTTTTAAATTGAAAGAGTGAGAGGAACAAGCGATGAATATGTCAATTATCAAGAGCAACCAGATCCAACCGAATCTAAACAGCCTCATCGCAGAAGAAGTGCTAGCCGTGGCCCAAGTCAATGTCGCCGAGCACGAGAAGATCGCTAATGCGAAACAATTCCTCGACCGCCTCTTTCCACTTAACTCTGGTTCACACCAAGATGTGAGCAGCTATGTGGTTTACTACCAACACCTGTTGGCCTTTTTTGCCGACGGCAGCCACAGTGGTTTACGTCAGCCAAAACAGTTTGTGGCCTTTAACGGCACTAAAGATGCGCCTTGCGCCATAGTATTACAGGACCTAGGTTGCCACGTTGAACTCAGTTTCGACCGCAGTGGCATGATAGGTGCGAGAGACGTTGCCAATCTGGAAGATATCCAAATCGGAACGTCATTAAACATGGTAGTCGGAACACCAGAGTCACGTTCTGCCGCATCGCGCCATTGGCTCAGCCTATTACATGCGGGTATGTCCAGCGCCAACGACACCCAAGATAAGTTGTTTACCGCAAAGGATGGCAGCGATTACAACTTGAAAAGTATCGTAAATTTATAATTTCACTCTTTATAATCTAGCCATTTACAATTTCGCCAAGGAGATGAACTGAGCTCAGTTCATCTCCTTCGATTTACCCTCCTACTTTGCCAAACCTTCTAAGAGTCAATAAAACTGATTAACTAGATAAGTTTAATTGATTTTATTGAGGCTCATACACACAGCTATAATGCCCTCTTTCATCTGTCTCCATGATCAATCCAATTGATCGCCATTTTGTATCCGTCGCTTAATGTGAAGATCTGTGGTTGGAACGATAAACCGAATCGCTCGAGCCTAAGGCGTTATGAATTCTTCATCGACATCACAGCAAAATAATAAGACTCATCGCATCGTTTTCATCTGTGCGGGTTTGTTATGCCTCGCGCCTTTTATCTCATCGCCCATGGCGCTAGTGTTAGGTTTTACCTTAGCCAGCCTTGGTTGGGTGCCAGTGCAATGGAATATCGCCGCACTCACCAAAAAACTCCTGTCTTATTCGATCATTGGCTTAGGGTTTGGGATTAACTTAAACGCGGCGATCGAGGCGAGCACCCACAACTTCGGCCTGATTGTTGGCTCAATCTTTTTCACCCTCAGCTTAGGGTTTATGCTCACCCGCGCCCTGAAATTTGATCATGTCACGGGCCACTTAATCGCCTCTGGTACCGCTATTTGCGGTGGCAGCGCCATTGCCGCAGTCGCTCCGGCCATCAATGCGCGTAACGATCAAACCGCCACTGCGTTAGCCTGCGTATTTGTGCTCAATTCAGTCGCGCTATTTTTATTCCCTGCACTCGGCCACTTGCTCAATATGAGCCAATACGATTTTGGCGTGTGGAGTGCCATCGCCATCCACGATACTTCATCGGTTGTCGGCGCGGCTTCAGCCTACGGCGATGAAGCCTTAAAAACCGCCACTACCATAAAACTCGCCCGTGCCCTGTGGATTATTCCGATAGCATTGGTCAGCGCTATGTTGTTTGGTGGCAATAAGCGCAAGCTTAACCTGCCGTATTTTATCGGTTTTTATTGTTTAGCCATTGCCGTGGCCCATTGGTTGCCACAATTCCACGCTGTTTATGACACCTTATTTATGGTGTCGAAACGGGCATTAGTCCTGTGTTTGTTTTTGATTGGTGCAGGAATTACAGTGCAGAAAATGCGGGCGAGTGGCCCCAAACCTTTGTTGCTTGGGGTGATGCTGTGGGCAGCAATTGGTATCACGTCTTTAGTGTATATTGTTTATTTTCAATAGCTAAGATTTAACTCAAAGCCAATCTACTCTGCCGTCGGCTTCATTCGCCAAGCCCAGTAGAGGACGCCAACAAAGGCGGAGAATTCGATAAGTGAACGCACGAGTCCTGTGGTTTGCGTCGAAGCGACCAAGGCAATCAGGCAAAACACGATAATCAGCCAGTTTTTCAATTGCATCTTCCTGCAAACTTAGGGGATGCTCATTATTGTTTAGAACTAAAAACTCAGCAAATATCGATTTTCAATAACAAATAGCTATAACAGCTAAGCCAATCCTGCGTTGATTAAGCTGCCTTAGGGCTTGATGCCGCTTCATTCGCAGCAAGATCTTGATTATGTTCTTGAATAAAATCTTCCATAAACCAAGCGCAAAAAGTATGGCGTCCATCGACTGCCGCTTTACCGTAAATGGTCGATGCCTGTTGTCTGACGGTTTTTTCTTTAGTCTGGCGCACTTCGGCAATTTCTTTAAAGCTTAAGCCCTTAAGTAATAAAAATGCCACTTGCTGCTCACTCTTAGTAAAGCCCCAAGTCTCGAATTGCTGCGACACAGCTTGGCTGTATTCTTGTCTGGCAGAGCGCATTTGCGTCGACATATTGTCGATTTTTTTATCCGCATGCTCCAACCGTTTAGCTAACGCTTTCACCTCGCGGGAGCGACGAATAAGGTCATAACTTAAGTACATGGCACCAATCACAGTGAGCACTAATAACATGGCTTCCTGGGCAATATGCCATTGGGGAATGCCCAATTGAATGTCGGAAGTGATGTCAAAAAGCTTAAAGCATATGATCAAGGCCAACAGACCAATAATGACAAAATCCTTCATCGAAAACTCCTAAATAAAAGCAAAATCAACCCATTAATTTATGGGACATATGTACCATAGACGGTTTTATGATACATGTCCCCCACGACTTTCGCCCACCAATCCCTACACTGACAGCACACTTTATTACCATAGAATCGTCCTATGTCTGTCAGTACGTCTTGTATCAAGTTATGTCTGTTGGCGACCTTAGTCAGCAGCAGTTTCCTGTGCCACGCCGCTAATTCCGAGCTATCTCAAGCACTCACCACCAGCCAAGCAAGATTACATTCTCTATCTCAATCGGGCGGCCAGTTACCGCAATCACAAATAAGCTTAAGCAGTTCATCTTGGCTCAATGGCCTGCCGAGCATTAGCTTGAGTCACTTAGGTAGCCTAGATAATGGTAACAGCTACGAGCAGGAACTCTCACTCAATTTGCCAATAAAATCCCCTGCTTTGCACAGCAGCGATAAGCAAATTAAACAACTCACCCAAGGCATTCAGGTGCAACAAGCCGCGCTGCAAGGCCTGTATTTATCGGGATTATTGCGACAAAGCCTGTGGGAACATCGTCTTGCTGCAGTGAAACTGGCCCAATTAGATCGCAAGAGCCAATTACTCGACAAGCTTCATAGTCAGCAAAAGCAACTCACAGATGCGGGCGAACTGCCGATTGCCCACATTCTCTTGTTAGAGCGCGAACTGGTGGATATTGCACTGGAGCGGGTCGACCTTAACCAGCAACAGGCTGAGGCGCTTGCCCTCTATCAACAACTCACCGGACAAGAGCAAATACCGCAGAACATAGCCGAAACCGCGCGGCCACTTTCTGCCAACAACCAATCCAATGACATGCTCGCGCAACATCCATTATGGCAATTATTGAGCCTGCAGAAACAGCAACAGCTGTTGATCATCCAGAGTCAGCAAGCGGGGAATAACGATCCTTGGGCAGTCTCACTCACGGCCAAAAATACCGCCGATAATCAAGTCGATGATCAACAGCTTGGCATCGCCGTTTCTGTACCACTGACCTTAGGTTCTGCCCTATCACAAACCGAATTATCCCAATGGCAACAAGCCAATACCGAGCACACGCTCAACCTCGACCGTACCTATATCGAACTGAAAACTCAGCTTAAAAAGCTAGAACAACAGCAACAAAACTTACTCGACCAACAGACATTGCTAACTCAAGCCTTACACCTTAGCCGCACCATCACTGAAGAGCTGGCCAAGGTCAAAGACCAAAATCAAGTTAGCTACGAAGTCTGGCTACGCCGCTATATGGATACCCTCGATACCGAATCCCGCTTAGCACTAAACCAAGTCGCGCAGCAACAACTGCACTCCCAACAACTGCAAGCCTTAGGAATTTCATTATGATGGCCAAGTACGGCGCATGCCTTTTCTGTTTATCCGCCAGTGTTGCCACTTTAGTGCAGGCTGAATCCTTAACGATAAGCTCCCTCGGTAATTTAGACCTGAGCTACGTACAACCACAGAAAGTCGCCAGTTATGAGGGCAGCCCGTTGCCCGCGCAGGTTGAAATCCTCCCCGGTAACGATTATTGGATCAGCACGCCGGAGAATATCCAGCAGATCAGCTTTCTCGTCGGCCAAGGCCAGCTCGTCACTAAAGGCCAAGCAATAGTTAAACTGACTGGGCCAGAAGTGTTCCACTACCTCGCCCAAGTCGAAGCCGCCAGCAGCTTATATCAACTGGCAAAAAGTCGTTATGAGCGCAATAAACTCTTAGTAAACAATGGCAGTATCAGCGCAGAAAAATGGCAAGAGATCAGCCAAGACTACTTCAGCACTCACCTCGAATACGAGCACATGCAGCATTTTATGGAGATAGTCAAAAGCACAGATGCCACCACAGACTCCCTAGTGGTAGGCACGCCAGTGGCGGGGATCGTTAAACTCAATCAAGTGAATGGGCCTTATATGGCGGGTTCGCAGCTATTCTCACTGGTGCCCAGCGACAGCATTCGCGTCAAGGTCAGTGTGCCAATGAGTCAGTCATATTCGCTCTCGGCGGTGAATATCAATCAGTGCCATATCGCTATTGAGTCCGTGTCGGCCATCGCCGAAGGTGCCTTTGTGACCGCTTGGTCATCACCCGTACCGCAGGAATGTAACTTATTGTTAGGACAACAGATCACTGTGATACCTGAGTATCAAAAGGCGGTGTATTTACTCCCTAAAAATAGCGTATTCAGTTGGGAGCAAGACAGCCAAGTCTTCACTAAAACCGCCGACACGCTCACCTCGATTACAATCAATATTCTTGGCTCAACTCCTGAGCAATATATCGTTGAAAGCGATCAAGAACTCAGCCAAATCCAAGTGTTATCCCAGTCAGTTGCTGCAGTCAAAGGCATAATGCTTGGCTTAGGAGGCGAATAAGATGTTGACCTCAGTCATCCGCTTTTCGCTTACGCAGCGCTTATTTGTGCTGATTGTGGCGCTGATCATCATATTAGCGGGAGCGCGAGCCTGGTTTTCCATTCCCTTGGATGCCTTTCCCGATATTTCGCCCACCCAAGTGAAGATTATCCTCAAGGCGCCCGGCATGACGCCGGAGGAAATCGAAGCGCAAATTACCGTGCCGATTGAAACCGAACTGCTAGGTATTCCCCATCAATCGATTCTGCGCTCGACCACTAAATACGCCATCAGCGATATCACCCTCGATTTTGACGAAGGCACAGATATCTATTGGGCGCGCCAGCAGGTGAGCGAACGCATCGCCGCCGTGTGGGACAGTTTCCCTGAAGGTGTGACGGGCGGTGTGGCGCCAATGAGTACGCCGCTCAGCGAAATCTTTATGTTTTCACTCGAAAATCCCAATCTTTCGCTGATGGAAAGACGGCAGTTGCTCGAATGGGAAATCCGTCCGCTACTACGAACCGTTGCAGGTGTCGCCGATGTGAATATCCTCGGTGGCTATGCCAAAAGCTTTAGTGTGACACCCAAACCTGCGGCTATGGCGGCCGCGGGCGTAAGTTTTGCGGCGCTGCAACAGGCGATAGTTGAGAATAATCACAACGAAGGTGCGGGCAAGCTCACCATTGGTACAGATACCATCATAGTGCGCGCCGAAGGTCGCATCGATGACATCGACGAACTCAAACAATTGGTGATCAAGGCCGATGATGCCAGAGTCTATCGACTGCAGGATTTGGCCGATATTCAAATTGGCCACTTAGCCCGCTATGGCGCAGTCACTAAAGATGGCAACGAAACCGCCGAAGCCTTGATCATCGCCCTGAAAGACGCCAATACCGCACAAGTAGTCAAAAACATTAAAGAGAAACTCGATCAAATCAGCCTAACCTTGCCAGAAGGCAGCCAGATCAACACCTTTTACGACCGCGCGAATCTGATCAATACCGCGATTGATACTATCTCCAATGCCTTATTCGAAGCCGTAGTGTTGGTGATCATCTTGCTGGCGCTATTTTTAGGTAACGTGCGCGCCGCATTGGTCGTGTCACTCTCGCTGCCTCTTGCCGCGTTGATGACGTTTTTGATGATGGATTACTTCAATCTTTCTGCGAACTTAATGAGCCTAGGCGGACTAGTTATCGCCATCGGCATGTTAGTGGATTCATCTGTGGTCGTAGTCGAAAACATGGTGAATCTTATCGCTACTAAGCAGAGATTACCGCGGCTGCATTTGATTTTTCGCGCGACCAAGGACGTTGCCATTCCCGTAGTGTCGGGCACTGTGATCGTCATGATAGTGTTCTCGCCCTTACTGACCTTGAGCGGGCTCGAAGGCAAACTCTTTACCCCAGTTGCGGTCACTATCGTGTTTGCCATGCTGTCGGCGCTGGTGTTGTCGTTAACCGTTATTCCGGTTATCGCTTCTTATCTCGTCAACGAAAAAGCCGCCAAGGAACCTAAGGCGATTGAAAAGCTTAAACAGCTTTATCTGGCCAGCCTCAAGAGCACGTTTAGCCATCAAAAACGCTTTATGGTGATCGCCTTTAGCTTGCTTATCGTCAGCTTAGGCTTGTTCGGGTTAGTGGGAAAAACCTTTATGCCGACCTTAGATGAAGGCGACATTATCCTGCAGCTGGAGAAATCCCCGTCGATTTCACTCGAAGCTTCGATTGCCATCGACAAGCAAATTCAGCAAACCTTGCTGGCTAAAGTTCCTGAAATCAAACAAATGGTGGCGCGTACTGGCGCGGATGAAATCGGCTTAGATCCCATGGGGCTCAATGAAACCGATGTATTCTTAGAACTTCTGCCCCGCAGCGAATGGCGCTTTGCCAATAAAGAAGCGCTTATCGATGCGATCCGCACTGTGTTATTGGACTATCCCGGCGTTAATTTTAACTTCACTCAACCGATACAAATGCGCGTGTCCGAAATGCTCACTGGTAGTATTGGCGACGTGGCGATTAAGGTCTTTGGTAATGATATCGACACCTTAGGCCAGCTCACGAGCCAGATCCAACAGCTCGTTAATGCCACCAGCAGCAGCGTCGATGTGAAAATGGCGATGATCGAAGGCAGTCCTTTTATCAACCTCACCTTAGATAACGAGCTCGCCCGTGGCTTTGGCATGAGCACCATGGAGTTTGCTCGCTACCTGAAAAGCCAACTCGAAGGCGTGATAGTGACCGAAGTGCTGCAAGGTAAGAAGCGCACACCCGTACTGATGGCTAATAATCAGAGCCACTTAAGCAGCATTAATGAGCTTAAAAATCAGTTACTGGTGATGCCAGATCACTCCTTAAAACGCCTGAGTGATGTCGCCACCTTAAGCTATAAGCAAGGCCCCATCCTTATCGAGCGTGAGCAAGGGAATCGCTTTTCAGTGATCACCACCAACGTGCAGGGTCGCGATATTGTGAGTTTTGTAGAAGAGCTCAACGCTAAAATCGCAAAGGAAATCAAACTCCCGAGCGGTTATAGCGTGAGTTTTGGTGGCGAGTTTGAAAACCAGCAGCGAGCCACCAGCAATTTACTGTTAGTGATCCCCATTGCTATCGCACTGATCACTTTGATTTTATTCACCACATTTGGCTCACTGGCCAAAGCGGGCTTAATCCTCGCCAACGTTCCCTTCGCTATGATGGGCGGTATAGTTAGCCTGTATTTATCGGGGGAGTATTTGTCCGTGCCCGCCTCAGTTGGCTTTATCGCCCTGCTCGGCGTCGCTGTGCTCAATGGCGTGGTAATGGTCAGCTATTACGAACAAACCAAGCACATGTTCAGTAATCTGCGCGAACGGGTAGAACAAGGTGCGGCGCGGCGTTTACGCCCCATTTTGATGACGGCGACAACGGCCATGTTTGGTCTTATGCCGCTAGTGTTTGCCTCAGGTCCTGGGGCTGAAATTCAAAAACCTTTAGCGATTGTGGTGATTGGCGGTCTGCTCACTTCAACCATTACCACACTGTATTTACTGCCAATTCTGTATTTTTGGCTGGAGAAACGTAAATGAGCACAGAACAACTGTTAGTACTGATCGCCCAAAATGATATTAAGGACGACATAGTCGATACCTTGATAGAGTTAGAGTTTCTATCGGGTTTTAGCCTAGGGAATATTTGTGGTTTTAGCCGTGAACACAGCCATTTTAATATCAAGGAACAAGTGGAAGGTTATCGGGAGTTTTGCAAATTCGAAATCATGCACCCCGTTGCACAACAAGCCGCGCTGCTCGCTGCGCTGGCGTTGGTCTGCAAACATAATCCCTGTCGCTATTGGATTATGCCCATTTATCAAAATGGCACTTTGTCCTAACTCACTGCGCCATTAACCGCGTTAAATCTCGTCATCCGGCCTTATCGCTAAGGTCGGGATGCCTTATAAAATAGCTACAAAATTGGCGTTGGACGCCGCACTAAAAAACCACTCAGGATCGATAAAATGCAGTAAGCGGTAAAGAAGTAAAATCCATTTTCAAATTGCGCTTGGGTTTTTAGCATTTCCCCCATGCCACCTGAGGCGTTCCCCGCCATAAAGGTGATGATCAGCGCTACCACAAACACATCGGCCATCGACCACTTGGCGAGTGCGTTGACGACGGCATTAATCCTCAGTTTCAGGCCAATCGAGCTAACACATTGCTGTGCCAACATTAAGCTCAACTTCAAGGCTGGCACTATCACACTGAATAACATGACTAATCCCGCGACGAGCCCATTACCAGAGTGATAAAGCTCGGTCACTGTTCCCCAAATACTACGAGTCTTCTGCAACACTTGGACTTCACCTTTAAGACTATTAAACCCAAGCAAACCACTGACCATGCTTAACATACCGCGGGCACTGTCACGTCCAGAGTCCTCATCAAAGCTTTGGGCAACTTGCTCTATGCCTTGTTCCGCCAGCTTGGCCTTATCGATACTGCCGCTGATACTCAAAATAGGTTGAGTCACCCCTGGGATTAACAAAGCCAAGGATAAGATAATGATAAAAATAGGAAATAGAGATTTCATAGCACTGTTCATAGCATTGCTCGACCAGAGAAATACTTTCAGTTTACGGTTTTTAGCGCAGGCTCTGCAATCATTCACACCAGCCATCGACTCAGATGACCGGCATTTAAGGTAGGATTTGAAGATTAATAGAAAGGAGTCGGATCGATATCTAATGCACTCGGTGACACACCGCGTTCAATATAAAGTTCAGATTTTAATAAATCCACCATAGCGACATCAGTGTAACGTTTTACTTTTAAAGAATAAAAACACTTTACGATTGGATGTAGCGCATCCCTATCTTTCGAGGCCCAAACAATACCAACACGACCATCCGATAATTCAACTAAGGAACCCACAGGGTAAACACCAATACAACGAATAAACTCATAGACCAATTCTTGATCCAAATGGAATGGCGTCAGACTGAGTAAAATTTTAAAGGCCGCGGCAGGGCTCATAGCCTCTTTATAACATCGCGTCGCTGTCAAAGCATCGAAGATATCAACGATACAACTCATACGGCCATGGCGGGGGATTTCATCACCCTTCAAACCCCTTGGATAACCTCTGCCATCTAACTTTTCGTGGTGCATTAAGCAGATATCTTTACTGATCTGTGACAATCCATTAGTTTCGTTCATAATTTCAAGCGCATACACTTGATGCAGCTTCATATGTTCAAACTCTTCTGGTGTCAATTTACCCGGCTTGTGCAGCACTTTATTGTCGACTTTAATCTTGCCAATATCGTGTAAAATCCCGCCGACCGCCATTTCCCGTAGCATGACGCGATCTAGCTTTAAGTATTTACCAAAGGTAACCAGTAGAAAGGCAACATTCACTGAATGTTCAAGTAGATAGGCATCTTTTGAACGGAGTGCAGACATACATTTAAGCGCATCAGCATCCAACATCACTGACTCTATCATGGTATCGGCCAACGCTTCGAAGGGGGCAACTTCGATGGCTTTACCTTCGAAGGTCTCAGATAAGACTTTACGAATGAGGTCTTTCGCTTCGGTAAGCATGACTTTAGCTTGAGCTTGTTGCTTATCGCGGCTAATGAGCGCTTTTTTATTGTCAGTTTGATTATCGTTAGTGATTTTTTTCTTTAACCCACAATGTTCAGCCGAACGATCAGCGTCTACCCAAACAAATTTAATACCACTTTTAGCTAACTTTAAAATCGCATCCTTGTGTTTAATTTGTCCTGCATTTGCAATAGCAAGTTGACCTTTATCATTTTTGTCTATGGCACTGACAAACATACCCAATGTCAGCTGTGACACTGGTAATTTGATGAGTTCAACTGATTCTGCCGACTCACTCATATCTACAACCCCAAGGATGATGTGCCTGAATAAAATATCAACTTAACCATACGACATTAAAGCGACTTACGCTCAAATGTTCTGTTGTTATTTTTGATTATTATAGAACAGACGTGAGGGGCATTCTAAGACGAGGATTAGAAAATCACCATAGACTTTCTTGGTAAATAAAGGGGCTTAAACAAGATACGATGAAATCAGAGCTTAAGGTGTCGATTAGACTCATTTCAATCTCTCATTATTTCAACAAATGCCTAATAGCTAGGCATTCAAAACCAGCGACCCTCACGCGCGAAAAGCTCACAACTACCCCACATAACGCTCAGCCATTTCAGTTGACTCTTCCACCAATAAACCATTGCGTAAACTCAGTTGCCGTGACACTGCACTGTGTTCAATGCTTCTGTGAGTACTGAGCAAAATAGCGCAACCTTGGGAGCTTAACCGCTTTAGCAAGTACCACACTTTGCCGTAGTAATGCTTATCCATCCCCGCCAATGGATCGTCCAAAAGCAGCACCTTAGGGCGTAGGCAGGCGAGTGACGCTAAGGCAATCAAGTGCTGTTGGCCGTAAGATAATTTGTGGGGCGACAGATGGGCTAAGCTAAATAAATCCAACTCGTCCAACATTTGCACCGCTCGCTCTTTGGGGAGTTCAAAGCGCCTAAGGCTAAACTGCATTTCGGCTAGTACGTTAGACTCGAATAATTGTCGACTCGGCCTTTGCATCAACAGTCCCAATTCAGCGCCATAAATCCCCAATTTAGGTCTTCGCCCTAGCACTTTAAGGGGAAGACGCTGCCTTAAACTGTGCACGCCCGCTATAGTTTTCAATAGACTCGTTTTACCAGAGCCGTTGTCGCCCACTAAGGTCACTATCTCCCCCGCCTGTAATTGGAATCCTTGCGGACACGCAAATAACGTGGGACAAGCATCGAACCCAAAATCAAAGGCTTCGGCACTGACCAAGACTTTGCCTAAATGCTCAAATTTAGCTTGATGTCGCCACGCAGGCGCTTCAATTTGCGGCGCATCGCTCACTGTATAGATGCCTTCGGACAACTTGCCTGCCTCTAACTGCCAATAATGCTGAATAATCTCGGCGAATGCCGAGGCGTTATGCTCAACCAATACTAGCGCCATACCATCTTGGATAAGATTGCGAAGCACGACCAGCAGCTCACTCACACCGTGGTCATCGAGTTGTGCCCAAGGTTCATCGAGCAGCAGTAAATGCGGCTCTGATACTAGTTGGGCGGCAATCATTAAGCGATATTTTTGACCGAGGGAAAGCGTGCTGACTTGGGTATCGAGGCGCAGATACAAGCCCACACGCCGCAGTGCTAATTGCACTTTAGGTAGCATTTGCTCGGCGGGAATACCGAGGTTTTCTAAGGCGAGAGCCACCTCGGCACCAACGGTTTGCCTTAGTAGCTGAGTTTGTGGGTCTTGCATTACCAGACCCGTAACCAATTGAGGATAACGCCAGATGTCACCTTCATGCGGGCGATTTAACACGCCCGCCAGTAGGTTTAGCAGACTCGATTTTCCTGAGCCCGTAGGACCGCTCACGCAATGGCATTGGCCTGTACCAATCGCCAAGTTAATTTCCTGTAATACCGTCGGTAACTGGCTGCCATAGTTGAAGCTAACGCCTTCGAGATCTAAGAGTTTCATGCTATATCCTGAAGAATCCCCTGATGATTTACAAATAAATCATCAAATTAGGGTGGAAGCGCATCTTGTTGCATGATCAAATGGTTTCGCTAAAAACTACACTTGGACAACAAGATGCGCGAAGCCAATATCCTACAACATTCTTTACACCAATACTGCCCAGAACTTCACCTAAAACGATTAAACAGCTTGATGCTGGCCTCTAAGGCACTGATTGAATGTAAGACACTGACCTTGACTGAGTTAGGTCGAAATT
>NZ_JAKKRK010000078.1:0-15227 GCF_025654545.1 Shewanella sp. SM20
TTAATGTTTTACCTGGCACAGGGCGACCCTCTTTTTTGGCTTTATCTCGCCAATGATACAGGGTTTGGTAGGAGATCCCCTCACTGCGAGCCACTTCCGTGACCGTCATATTGTGGGGAGGTAATAATTTCTTTAAGACAGCGTCTTTACGTTCAGGTGAATATCGTTCCATTGAGCTCTCATTGACCGCCCCCTTTATTTAATTATTGGATGATTTTAAGGGGTGACAACAATCCTGACACAGGGGGCATGATTCTTATACGCCATTAATGTTGAATTATGCTTACTGATACAAAACATAGCTTTGCCTTCTATTTTTGACATCCCAATAATAGGCGACCATATATTATTTAATATCCGCCGTTTTATCGTGTTTGATCTATGGTGTTTCTTGCAGCCCTAAGGGGTTTTAAGGCTTTTTAGTCGGTTTTGATTAGCGCGAATAGTGGGTCAAACTGTGTCATCTCGTTTGGTAAAAAAGCAGGCTAAGCCTGCTTTAATCCCATAGGTAGACAACATACTTACTTCAACAGCCATTCGCGCACATTTTTGAACAGCCAGCATGAGCGCCCATTCTCAATCAATGACGGTTTGGGAAACCTCCCTGATTTAATTCTTCGTCCTAAAGTTGACCGACTGATGCCGAGTAGTCGCTGGATTTCAGGTTTTTTGACTATCCGATACTCATCAATAAATAGCGCTAAGTGATCGTCGTTTGGGTTCTGCATTAGCACTTTCCACCGCCATTAACTGTTTGACGAGAAGCGACCCACTCAGTTAGCTCTGATAAAAGCCAGCCAACAGAAGTACTCTGTGGATAGAGCTGCCTGCGTTTAGGGAAAAGGCCTCTACGCTCAAGTGACCATGCAGTAGTACGTGAAATTGAGGTGATTGATTTGCGTTCCGCTTCACGAACGATGCGGTCTGTAGATAGTTGATTTAATAAGTTCATGCTCACTCCCGTTTAAGTCTGTTCGGGAGTGATTGTGGGAGAAAATAATTGGCAAAAAAAGAGGTCCTACTGAGCAGGACCTCTTTTTAACGGCACTAATACATTGTTTTTATTAAATATTACACTTTAGCGCACTTTTAATCTTTTGCATTGTGTAAGCTGTATTTAAAGCCTGCTGTACTGCAGAAAGACTCGGTTTCGGTGGTTGCAGAAGATTGTTAGGCTTCTTAATACCTTTAAGCCATGAATTGATAGTCGCGTGCTCGGGAGATCTACTGACAAATTTAATTAATGATGGGATGTTTTTGTTGTCTCCTTTTTGGGAGAACCCCCTTAATAAGCTATAAATAGCTCCTCCCAACATTAATTTAGGTGTATTAGACAATGATTGATTTTGATATATATGATTAGCCATTTCGCAAACTAATTGTTTGACAGGGTCAATGGCTTTAGCTTTTGACTGACCACCTCTTTGCGGTTGAGTGACTTTAGTCGTGTAACCAGCATTGGTATATCGGTCAGTTATGGCTAATGAATCATTGCTACCTGCGTAGTAGCCAATATGAAAGACTGTCTCAATAATTATATCTACCTGCTTTAACGCCTCTACACCACCTTCTTTTATAACTGCAGTTAACTGATGATGTAAGGTCTCCGCTTGCCTCATAAAAATGTTTGTGTTGTCGATGACTAACCCTAGTTGCGAGGGTTGATGTTTAGATGCCCTCTCGGCATAGAGCTCATTGCCACTTGACCTCACTTCATTGGCCCTGGTTCCTACTAACTTAATAATCCCAATCCCCGGAGCGTCACTACCTTTGATAAGGTCCAATTGATTTTGTTCTTCTTCAGAAAAGGTGTCGTCGACCAATTTCAACATCTCTGACACCATTTCTGGTAACAGTATTCTCTTTATATCATCAACACGGTTCATTTTAACTTTCAAGGGGATTTTCATTAAAAACCTTTTGTTCTGGCTTGCTTTAACATGACAACATTACTTGAATCTGAACGTAAAAGTTCCAACCTGTCTAACCACAACTCGAGGGCTTGGAGCTTTTCGGGTAATCTTTGACTTCGATTATAAATGCCTCCAACACCTTGTATTGTGTGCCCTAGCATCAATTCAACAATATGAGGGGCCACTCCCAAATCATTCATTCCAGTGGCTACGGTACGTCGTAGGTCATGTAATCCCCATTGCTTCTCGTGGCCAAGTTTTCGATGAATCCCCCCACCCCATTGACTCACTGCAGTATCAGTCTTTAATTCTCCAAGCATGAAGCCATTTCGACTATTCGATACTAACTCCATAAGCCATGGCTTGAGCCTCTCAGGAATAGGTCGCAATATCTCACCACTCAAACCATTTTGCTGGTCTTTGATTCGATTTTTATTGTTCTCAGGAGGGACTGTCCAAATCATTCTTTCAAAGTCCCATTCGCTGATTCTAGACAATCTAATTTCTTGAGTTCGGCAACCAAATATAATTAGACACGTTATTAACTCTTTATAGTATGGCAGTAACTTCCCGTCCTCTAGCCAGCACAACAGATCTACTAATTCTTTTGAACCAGTATCACTCACTAGGCGCCTAGACCTCTTAGACTGCGCACGTGCGCCGATACTTTCAAAATCGATTTCGAAAATGTCACTATTGACCTCGTGCCCTCTTTTTCTAGCATACTTCAATGCCTGTTGGACGTTTCTCAAAACATATCCAGCTGCTACGCCATATACTTTTGCTCTGGCTTCAAAACAGTTAATCCAGTTATGTTTAGTTATCTGAGATAGCGGAAGTTGGCCAACATTAGGAATAATCCATTTGTTAAATTGTTGCAGATGTGTTTTTGAGTTTTTCCGATTCTTTTCCGCGTAGTTATTAATCCATAGTAAAAGCGCATCTTCAACCGTTAGTGGTTTCAAACTCTCTTGGCGCTCTAGATTACGTTCATTTTTAGGATCTTTTCCTTCAGCAAGCCACTTTCTGCATTGTTCTCGATCTTTTCTTGCTGCTGCCAAAGTCAAATCGGGATATCTCCCTAAGACTAGGGTCAATGGATTTGATTCCCTTCCACCTAATCTATAGCGAAACTGCCACTGTAAATTATTGACAGAAGATGTTTTTGACGGAGAGACACGAATGCTCAACCCATCTCCATCGCTGTATGACTTAGGTTTATCATGAAATGTAGAAAGCAGTGCCTTTAGCCCTCTATCACTAAGTTTCTTAGTTGCCACACCCACCTCTGAGTTACACACCGAGTTACACACATATCTTAGTATAAGGGCAAACAGAATAGAACATAAACAAACAAAAAATAACACAACAATCAATAATATCAATATGTTAATAATAAGCAGCGACCAGTTGCGAACAGAGAAAAACACCAGCTTAATTAATACGGCATGAATTAATCCGCAAGGATTAAGCTGTTGTATTGAAAAAAGAAAAGGCCTGAAGAGATTCGGGCTTTTTTGCTTTCTGATACACCATTTTCTAATGTAAACCTTTCTAATGCGCGCCCTTCTTATGCACATAGTTACACAGTCACCATCATGCTTGGTTTGCCACGCCTCTCACGCCAACTAAGATATCATTCACCAATACAATGCACTTAGCTGCTCTAGCGACCAAAATCAATAAATAATCCATACAGCCCATAGCACAACCTTGACACGAGCCATCGGGTTTTAAGTTATAATGCATTTAAAAATCAGTCTGTTAATTCTAAAACTTTTTAGCCGTAGGTTTTACATTGTCATTGACTCACTCTGAACAAGATATCAAACACAGTTGGTTTGGCCGTTTCTTTATTGGCAAAGCTGATGCGGTAAAACTCACCACGAGTGGTATTAGCATTAATCGCACTAAAGGCGGCTTTTTTGCTCACTCTCGCAGCACTAACAAAGTAGAAGCTGACGAATGTTTTACCTGGCAACAGCTAGATTTCCCACCATTTTTTACCTTAAGTCCACTAGGTTATCTACTCGGTTTCACAGTATTAGGCAAAGCCTATCAACTGCCTTTTCTCAGCTATTTTGCACAGCATCAATTTAGCAATCAAATCGCACAGTATTGGGCAAATGCCAATGGGCCGCGCGTTGCTGAGTTAATGGCGAAAGTGGATAAGACACTGACACGCACTTATTTACGTGAATCACGTTTAGAAATGATACAAGCCAGAGTCGCGCGCGAATACCAGCGCTGGTTCCCTTGGTGTGAAAACCTGCCATTGTCTGCACATTTACACACAGTGTTAGCGAGGCTTAAGCAAATCCACCGCTGGACTCGCGCCGATATAAAGCAGTTGCGTGAAGATTACATTCAGTCTCAGCTCGTTAAATTTGCTGACTATTTTGAGCATGTAGAATCTAATCCCTTAACCGAAAAACAGCGCCGAGCTTGTATTATCGATGATAACAATAACTTGTTATTGGCAGGCGCAGGCACAGGAAAGACCAGTGTGATGGTTGGTCGAGCAGGATATTTGCTTAAGAGTGGTCAAGCAAAAGCCGATGAAATATTGCTATTAGCCTATGGCCGTAAAGCGGCTGACGAGATGGATGAGCGGATTAAAAATAGGCTCGGTACGGATGATATCAAGGCGAGCACCTTCCACAGTTTAGGCTCAAAAATTATCGCCGACGTTGAGCGAGCAAAACCGAGTTTGTCCCCTTTAGCGGAGGATGACAAAGCCAAAGAGCTGTGGGTGCACAATATCCTTGAGACTTTGATTGAAGATGAGGCTTACCGTAAACAACTTTTCGAATATTTCAGCCGTTTCTATTATGTTGAAAAAAGCCCGTTCGAGTTCGATATGGAAGGCGAGTATTTTCAATACTTGAATGATAACGATATTCGCAGTCTTAAAGGTGAGCGAGTCAAAAGCTTTGGTGAGCTCTACATTGCCAACTGGCTATTTAGCAATGGCATCGAATATGTCTATGAAGCTAAGTATAAGCATGATGTGCGCAGTATTGATTTTCGTCAGTATCAACCCGATTTCTATCTGCCTGAATACCAAATTTATCTTGAATACTATGGTATTGATGAACACCAGCATACCGCTCCTTATATCGATAACCAGAAATACTTGGAATCGATGGCATGGAAACGCCAGCTACATCAACAGCATGGCACTAAGTGTGTTGAGCTATTTTATTACCAACATAAAAAAGGGTTGTTAATCAGTAAGCTTGAGCAAGCTTTACAGGTCTTTAAAGTACAATATGCGCCCTTACCCGATGAAGCCATACTAGCAACCCTACATGAACTTGGCCGCATGACCGAATTGGCAAAAATGTTTAGTCAGCTGATAGGGCTGTATAAAGCGGCTTGCCTTGATGAACATGGGCTTGAGGGTGTATTTGCTCGCGCCGCCGATGCTCAGCAGACCCGCAAGGCATTCGAACTGCTTGAGCCTATACTCACGCGCTATGAGCAGCATTTAGCAATAAATGGCGACATTGATTTTGAGGACATGATAGGCAAAGCGTTGACGTATTTACAACGCGGGCAATTTATTAGCCCGTGGCGTTTTATTATGGTGGATGAGTTCCAAGATATTTCAGAACCACGTGCCCGCTTAGTGCGTGCCTTGAGGGATTCCTGTGCCCCTCATTCTAAAGCGCTGGCGTCTTTATTTTGTGTCGGGGATGACTGGCAGGCAATTTACCGTTTTAGCGGTGCAGATGTAAGTTTAACCACGCAATTTAGCCAATATTTTGGCCCAACAGCCCAAAGCTATTTGGATCTGACTTTTAGGTTTAACAGTAGTATTGAGCAAGTTGCCACTCAGTTTGTCACCCAGAATCCCACGCAATTGAGGAAGGACATTCGCTCCCTCATGCAGGTCGCCTACCCTGCAGTCTCAATATTACGCCGCGGAGAAAACGAGCAGTCAAACCTAAATGAACCAAGCCCAAATGCACTGGAACAAGCATTAACGGCCATTAGTGCAAGGATAAGCGCTAGAAGTGACAAACTTAACAGCGTAGCAAGCGTCTATTTACTGGCACGTTTTTGGTTTCAGCTACCCGATAAAACCCAAGTAAACCAACTCAAGGCTAAGTACCCTAACTTGAAAATTGAATGCCAATCTTTTCATGCTTCTAAAGGGAAAGAAGCCGATTATGTGGTGATCATGGGGATGAAGACGGGAATGCATGGCTTCCCTTCAATGAAAGTCACTCCTCCGATACTAGATGCATTTTTACCAAAAACGGAAGCGTTTGAATTTGCAGAAGAACGTCGACTGTTTTATGTCGCGTTAACGCGGGCAAAACACCGCGCCTATGTGATTGCCGATATGACAGACGTGAGCCCATTCGTCACCGAAATGCTTACAAAAGGCTACGCAATTGAACAAGATGAGTTCAGCACCTCTTTAGTACAAAGGTTATTTGAAGACATAAAATGCGTGCGTTGTAGCACGGGAACGCTTAAGCCTAGAACGGGAAAATTTAAATCGTTTTATTCCTGCTCACATTTTCCCCTTTGCGATCACAAGGAAGAAGGTTGTGAGCTCTGTGCTAGCCCAATGACCCGAACACGCTTTGCTGGCTTTAAGGTATGTTTGAATGAGAACTGTGGCCATATAGCGCCACTTTGTAGCCTCTGTGGTGGCGATATGCAGTTAAAGGATGGTCGATTCGGCCCCTTTTGGGCTTGTCGCAATTACCGCGGGCAAAACCTACCCAGTTGTACGAATAAACTAAACAAGGCCAAGTTATCGCTCCCAAGCGAGCGACCCCAAAAGCATGTGAGCTAGATGCAAGAATGCTCAACAAAAGCCTATAACAATGAGTAGCAACTCATTTTTATAGGTAGGGAATTTAGAGTAAAAAGAAGAAATAAACAACGAGGAAAAAAGAGCTGAGTGCACCAATAACCACTGGGTAAATGAGATAAGCATCTTGCGCTCTGGCAGCACGAATAAAACATAAATGAGCCAGAAAATAATTATAGATAAAAATCATAATTGAAATCATAACACCATGGCTAAAGCGTAATGTATTCATATTGAGTGCAACAATAATAAGCAATAGCCAATTCAGCAGAATAAGATACAGAAAGACCTTCTGTAATTTATCCGAGCCGTTTCGATGAAAAGATGCAGCCATTGCATATCCTATATTTTCGCCCGTAGTCTAATTGCATCAATCAAGTTCTGGACTTCAGCTTTATCACGATAAATCCAGCGAGCGCCTAAGAACTTCAATCGACCTTTAATCGTGTGTTCTCGAGTTACCTCACATAAGACTCGTGTTTGCTCAAGTTCAATATAGAATCTCCTCCCTACTGATAGTGGTTCATTGCACAAAATCCCAACACCGCCAATGCTAATATCTTTTATATTTGCAGTTCCAATCGGTGTAATAACAAACCAGCAAGTTGTTGATAAATTTACTGTCAGGCCATCGCATGCAAATGCGAGTGGCGCTCTTTTATTTCGTCTCAGGCTAAATCTTTGATGAGTTCGACGATTATCAAATTCAATAATCTGATACTCAGGGGTCGCTTCAACTTCATCCTCAGAATGTACAAACTCTTCATACAGATTCATAGTCATCCCTAACAAATGAGAGCAGGTATTAACACTAGCGAGTGTTTGCTTGGCGCTTAATTTCGTTGATTGTAACGCCACTTGGGACTGTATCGATCGGAGCGCCAATCATGCCTCTTAATAACTGTTCAGCAGAGGAGGTTAAAATAAGCGCCTCAATCCGACGATTAGCCGCCGCAGCAGTATCCGAAGTGATGTAAGGAACCTGATCAGCCATACCCGTCACCTGAATAACCTGATCGCGTTTAACACCGCCACGCTCAAGCACTCTTCGTGCTAATAGTGCTCTTTCACTCGATAATTCCCAATTAGTAAATAAACTGCCCGCATAAGGCGTTGAATCCGTATGACCAGAAATAACCATGCTATTAGTTATATTTTTTAAAATAGGCCCTAAAGATAAAAGTAATTCTTCAAAATAGGGCTGCATCTGTGCACTGCCCCGCGTGAACATAAATTGATTCACATTATCGTGAATTAAGATGCGTATGCCTTGAGGCACAATAGTCACGGCAATGTTTTCAGCCATGCTCGAGCTTTGCACGACTCGATTCAATTCTCTGGCGAGCACAGTTAATTGCGCCTGAGTATCAAATTGCCCAGGGATGAGCGCACCTTCCTCTAATCCTTCTGACTCCGAACCTCTAGGCATAGAATTGGAAGGTATGATTGGAGGAGCAATAGACATATTTCCTTCTAAATCAATAATCGAAGATGACTGACTTAGCTCAAATGGATTCATTGGACCAGTGGGATTCATATCACCACGTAAATACTGCACTATCATGGTTCGCTCTTTTTGATCAGCGATTTGCATGATCCACAGCACCATAAAGAGCGCCATCATAGCAAGCGTGAAATCGGCAAAAGCGACTTTCCACGCACCACCATGCCCATGATTACGCTTTCCTCGCTTTCGCCGCTTGATAATAATCGGCTCATTTTTATGGAGCATTAGCTTCTCTGCCCTTCCATCCAACGTTCTAACTCGATAAATGAAGGACGATTTTCACTTTGTATTTGTTTCCGTCCCGCATCAATAGCCATCATTGGTGGTTTACCTTTTGAAAAGGTCACTAAAATAGCGGCTATGCACCGAAGCTGTGCCGATTTACGATCAACCAGATGTTCTAATGCCTTTGACATTGGGTCAAAGAAACAATAACACGCGAAAATACCAATAAATGTACCGACTAATGCCGCGGCAACTTTGACACCAATCATAGTAATTGGGCCATCAATATTAGACATAGTAATGATAATACCGAGAACAGCAGCTAAAATACCAAAGCCAGGCATAGCCTCTCCCACCTTACTAAAAGCTTCCGATGGTCGTAATCTGTCCTCTTCTATTCGATGAATCTCTTCTTCTAGGATATGCTCTAAGTCATGGGGAGATATTTTCCCAATAGACTGCACTCGTAAGTTATCAATTAAAAACTGTAAAACATTTGGGTGATTAAGCACGGCTGGGTACATTAGAAAAATAGAGCTCTGATGAGGATTTTCTAAATGTTCATCGAGCACTTTTAAGCCTTGAGATTGGATCTGAGCCATTAAAGTGCCCATCAAAGGAAATAACTGAGGATATAATTCAGGATCTTCCTTGCCCTTATTAAATAATTCTTTTAACTGCTCAAGCATTTCTTTTAATACTGATTGTGGGTTAGCAATAATGAGCGCTCCAACTCCGGCCCCCATAATGATTAAAATTTCAGCAGGCTGCCACAATGCAGACAAAGCTCCACCCGCCCAAACATATCCACCAAACACAGAAGCTAAAATGATTAACAGCCCAACTAGTTTACTCATTACGATCTTCTCACTTTTAAACTTTAGCGCTGCAATATTGTTTTTAACTGTGAAATAGCTGATTTATGCAGCTGGCAAATACGCGTTTCAGTCAATCCCAATGCCATAGCTATCTCTTTTAAATTCAGCTCATGATGATAGTAAAGCGACAGAATTAGCTGTTCTCTTTCATTTAATTTTGAAATAACTTTGATCAAAGTTTGCTTCAGTATTAACCGCTCAACATCATTACTTCTGTCTACTGGATGATCACCGCCCAATAGCAACTCATCTAAGCTTTTCATCGACTCAGCTTGCGTCGAGTATAAACGTTCCCGATAATCCTCCGCGCTCAGCCCAAGCGCACTGGCCACTTCAAGATCGCTTGGTTCACGTCCCATCTCTCGACTCAAACGTCTAACAACATCATTAAGCTCATGGGCCTGCTGTCTAACAGGTCTAGGACGCCAATCCTGCCGCCTCAACTCGTCGAGTATGGCACCGCGAATCCGTTGCCCAGCGAAGGAAATAAATCCATTATCCAGCTCGCCAGGATACCGACGTGATGACTCAAGCAAGGCCATCATGCCAATTTGCTCCATATCCTCGAGTGATAACATCACGCCGCAGTGACTGCGCATCTGCGAGACTATACGTTTGATTAATGGCAAGTATTGTCGAATAATCTGTTGTTCAGATTGACGCTCTTCGACTGGATAATCACAGGTTTGTTGATATGCGAGTTGGCCCGCTGCTGTCATGATAAGGCCTCTTACTGGATCACCATGCGAGTAAAGAGTACTTCATCAATATCTGATGGTAATTGGTTATCTGACAGCACTTTAACCATCAATATCAACGCTTCTGATTGTAAACTGTCAAGCTGATCTAAGTGGTTCAACTGCTCAAATGTTTTACGTGAGAACATCTTCATCATAGCGTTTCGTATAAGTGGATCTGACTCCAGCAACACCGCTTTCATATTGGGATTACGGCTTTTTAATGACATTTCAAGCAGCATGTAATGGGGATACTTATCCCCGGGAATCGATATCACAAACTTTTCTAACGGGTAAAACTTTGCAACTGGTATAGGTTCGACTTCCGGTTCCGATGCAAAAAGCTCTGCTAGCTTCCAATCTCCACTACTTGTTCCAATCCAGAATGCACCTGCGGTCGAACTAATGAGCACAAGTAACGCTACGATAATCTTTACTAAACGAGATTTTAAAATTGCCATTAAACGACTCCGGCACTTAAGCCAATAAATCTAATTGGGATTTCTCTCTCGCCATCACATCGACTACATTATCCGTTGTAGTCTCAGCCGCTATCGAAGAGGAGAATAATGCAGTTTCCTGTTGATGCTGTTGCGATTCACCTTGACCAATATCGACATCAATTTGACCGCCATGATCCATTGCTAAATCCACTCTCAAACGATCCAAACCATTGAGTAATGCATCTCGAATTGCCGGATTTACTGCATGCATTTGCACCTGTAAACGATCGCCCTCTAAACGGATATTGAGCTCAATCTTGCCGAGTTCTGGCGGATCTAACCTTAATTCGGCTTTCTTAATATGTTGATCGACTTGGAAACGAAGATGCTCTCTTAAGGGAGTAAGGATCTCCTGAGAGTGCTGCGCTAAAGAAGCCATGGGAGTGAGAGATACAGGGCCCCATTGAGTAGCACTTGCAGCCTGCGTACCCGCAACCTGCTGAGATCCTATCGCATTTATATCTTTAACTTCATGCCCCCTAAGTTCTGCCAACACACGCTGAAACACTGACGAGTCAGATTTCAAATGCTCAAAATCCCCAGAGAAAGTTGCCAGCGTTGAATCCTGCGTAAATACGCCGCTCATTTTCAAGGATTCGCCACTCATGCCCACAGGCTGAGTACGACTTCCTGTAAGATCCATAGATGAGGTCATCCCTGAGCTAAATAGGATTCCTCTTTGATCTGTGGCTGAGAGCCCAATTAAAGACGCAGGAGTTCGACCTATCGGATCCGCTTTAACCGTTTCTGCGGGAAAAATCACAGGAACAAACGGCGCGACAGCAGTCGGTGAAACGAGACTAGCCTGAGGCGTGGCGGCTAAGCCATCTTGAATAATAGGCACTGAGTTAATCTCAGTATTTAACAGTGACGGAGACAATCCCTGTGCAGCAGGAACTATAGACGCAAAAGGAGCCGAATCAATGAAACTACTATTAACATATTGATTTGAAAAAGTATCAGCATCTCTTTCTAAAGTATGTTCGGCATTCTGAGTCCACTGAGCTCCCTCTAACGGGAGAGGCGCTGCAGACAATCCGACTGGCAACCCCAATAAGGTAAATGACTCTGATTTATCTTGATCAACTGCACTTGCCACTTTAGTCGTCAAGCTGGTATTTGTGCCAACAGGACGAGTTGAAAGAAGATCAGAGATCATCCAAAGCTCCACTTACTTGTGTTAATTGATAGGCGGCTAAACCTGGTTGTTGCGCCTTAAAGCGACCCATTTCAGCGGCTAATTCATCACGAGCCAAGATCAACTCTTGTAGCACTTGGGAATGAACCCGCTTTAATTCTGCACGTGCCAATTTCTGCTCAATATCATGAGCCTCACCAGCCTGTTGCAGTGCTTTGATCAAAGCGATGTTCACTTTTCGGACGCTTTCCCAATCCTGAGCATCTGCATATTGGCGTAAAGCATTCGCAAAACGCGCCCACTGCTTAATTGAGATTTGTCCATCCTTCTCTGACATTAGTAATCACCTGAGTCACTGGAACTAGCGCTTCAGCACTGTTTTCGACACTGGCGCTGACAAGCTGACGGCTACAAAAGTCATAGAGACGATGTAAGCTCACGGCAACCTCACCACCATTTTCAAGGTCAAGCATAGAGTCCAAGCCATGCACGATATTAAGGCACTTATGGATACTCATTCCTTTCGCCTCAAACCTTTGGTATTCCATATGGCCAGCGGTCCGCTCTAGTTCTTCCAATAAACCATCAAGTAACATACGCACCATGTCATGGGTTGTTGCTGCCGCTACTTGTGCATCTAAAGCGGTTTGCTTGTAGGCATTAAATGGATCGTACTCATTTAACATTTTTTACTGCTTCCTATGAAAACAACTGACTTGCGGAATTAAACTGATTAATGGTGGATTCCATTGCCGTAAACTGGGTTAAATAAATCTGATACTTTTGATTCATTTGATAATCATGGCGCGCCATACTGTCATTCACACTTTTAATCTGCTTATTTAGCGCTTCCTGCTTTTGATCGATATAGCCATTGAACTGTGTAAAAGGTTTTAGGGTCTTTTCTATGCTTTTGATATAACTGTCAGGACCAGTAAACATGGCTTGTACTTTTTCTGGATCACTTTTAAAGCTATCGGTCAGCTTAGCATCATCAATTTTCAGTTTTCCGTCTCGTCCAATCTCAATCCCGATATCAGACAAACGCATGCCATTAGCAGCCGTTGCAAATACAGAATCACGTAATTTAGACTGGAGAAGGCGAATAGAGGTATCCCCCTTCAACACACCAATTTGCGCTTCACTCACTGCAGTGGTTTTGTCTTCCTTATCTTTATCGGAAGAGCCAGAGTCAGAGGTCTTAACGCCCATAGAACGAGTTAATTGATTAATTTGCGTCATTAAAGAATTAAATGAATCGACAAAATCCTTAACCGCTTTCTTATTCGCTTCAAAATCGTCTGTGACTTTAATCATGCTGCTTTCACCAGCCGCATGCACCTTGACTAATTCGAGGCTGACACCATCAACAACATTTTCTAGATAGTTACTACTGCTGGTAATACTGATACCGTTTAATGTGAGTTCCGCATCTTGTGCTGCACGACGTTCTGTCATGCCCCAATCGGCACCGTTAAACTCTACCTTCACTTGATTCGCGACACCCGATTCCTTTGAAGACAGCATAAATTCGATTTGGTTACCTGTGCGCACTAATGACGCTTGTACACCAGGATTACCCACTTGTTTATTGATCACATCGCGTAACTGAGACACAGAAATAGCCGCACCGCCATTAACCGTTGCCAAATCAATTTCCATACGCTTAGTCGGATCACTACCGACTTGAATACTGATAATGCCCGACGTTGGCAACAATTCACTTTCAGAGGAATAGGCTTTAGTCAGTTGATGCGCTTGCGCAAGTTTATGCACACTCAAATCATAGTTACCCTTAGGCGCATCAGATTTAACTGTCGCGGTCGCATTCTCGCCCGTAACCGTAGCAATTTTGCCTTTAGCTGCATCGCCACCCATTTCACTCAGCTTAGTGGCCATCTTCTTCATATTATTTTCGAGCAATGTATAGGCATCTAACTGTGTTTTGCTGGCAGTTAGCTTGCCTTTGTAAAGCGTATCTTTACCTGCGCGGTCTGCGCCAATCAGTTGCTGAGCAAATTGTGCTGCATTCATACCTGAAATCATGACTACCTCCACTCGTTCTAGAGCAAAACGCATGCCAAAAACAAGTTACTGTTTTTAAATAAATTTAAATAATTAACTGGCCCAAACACAGCTAAATACTTCCGCATGGACACTTAAACAGGAAAACCATCTTCCACTTTGTGTTATCGAAAATTACCCACTAAAACATGAACCTTATAGGTTTCAATCTCGGGTTTAGCGACTACCGACCAATACATAAACCGTGGCTAAAATAAAAATGCCAGTCAGCGCAACTAACTGGCATTTTAGCCGTGACCAATGACATCACTTGCCCAATAACATTAACGCAATAGACCCATGACTAAACCCGTGTTCTGATTAGCTGAAGATAGTACCGTTGTACCCGCCTGAACTAATAATTGATTACGTGTCATATTGGCAGATTCAACCGCGAAATCGGCATCCATAATACGGCCGGCAGCGGCTTTAGTATTTTCAGTTACGCTGGCAAGGTTAGCCGCAGTATGGCCAAGACGGTTAATGTTGGCACCTAAGGTTGAACGTTCTGTCCCCACTTTAGCCAAGAAGGTATCAACAGCCCCGATAGCCGTATTGGCGGCTGCAGAAGTCAACAAATCACCAGTAACTGTCTTATCAATAGCACCTAAGGTAACTGACATTTGCTCTGCTCCATCCGAGCCAATCTGAAAGGTCACACCTTTGACGAGTACACCATCAGTAGCATCTTTAAATAAGTTATTACCCGCATAGGTTGTATTTTCTACAATACGGGTAATTTCTGCATTTAATTGCTTAAACTCATCATCCAACGCTTTTAAATCTGCTGTAGAGTTAACGCCGTTTGATGCTTGAGTCGCCAATTCTTTCTGGCGGTTAGCAATAGTCGTTAATTCTTCTAACGCACCATCAGCGGTTTGCAGCATAGAGGTCGCATCAGAAATATTGCGTGAAGCCGTTTCCATGCCCTTTACGTTAGCGCTCATGCGGTTAGCAATTTGCAAACCCGCTGCATCATCAGATGCGCTATTGATACGTAAACCCGTCGACAGACGCTCCATAGCATTAGTTAATAGATTATTACTTTTATTAACAGCACCTTGTGCAACAATTGACGCGTAATTAGTGTGAACACCTAACATATCAGCTCTCCTAGAAAAAACAGTTATCTTGGCTATGCCTGAATCCCGGTATAGCTCCATAACTAAGTAAGGCGACAGCTGCGTATTACCATGCATGGCGATCGCCTAATAACATTCATGCCGATCATCCAATAACATTCATGTCGATCGCTCAATAACATCGCAAACCGATCACTTTTGCTTCTTTATGGTAAACCCTGATCGACATGCATGTTATTGCGTGACTTTTTCTCCTCGCTTCGTTAAACCCGCACTTTCTGCTCATTTAATCTGAGGAAAGTGCATGTCTGCGAGGCCTATTACTGTGAGAAAACTGAAAGAAATTCTG
>NZ_JAKKRK010000079.1:0-14757 GCF_025654545.1 Shewanella sp. SM20
CTCAACAAAGCCACCGTCATCATCCTGAAACGCCAACAACTGACGCTTGCGATAACTAAAATATGTAGGAATGATGCCCTGACGTTTTGCAAATTCAGTTTGGGTGAGACCACTTTGGGCTTGCTCGGCAAACAAGGCCAGCCATTGTTCTTTGGTACGGTGCATGATGATTACCCTGGCAGTTGATAATGGCAGACAGGGTAAAGTTGATCAGTTAGGATTGGAATGTGTGGTTGGCGTTACGCTTACAGCAAAGCCATCACCTACAGCCTGAATCAATGGCCGAAGCTGATACGTTATTTGGAAGATGGCAGGTTGAATATCGACAACAACCGCGCCGAGCGTGCGATTAAGCCCTTCGTCATCGGCCGAAAAGCCTGGTTGTTTGCCAATACCACATCAGGAGCTAATGCCAGTGCAACACTTTACGGTTTGGTCGAAACCGCCAAAATCAACGGTCTGGAGCCGTCCGAATACCTGACCAGACTGTTTACCGAATTGCCACTAGCTGACACAGAAGAGAAACTCAGGAAGTTACTGCCGTTCTAAATCAACCAGCGACCACGCGAAAAGGTGTGGTTGCTGTTACGTTTACCGTCATTGGCCGTAAAAATTGGCTATTTGCCAACACGGCCAATGGAGCAAAAGCCAGTGCCATACTGTACAGCATGATAGAAACTGCCAAGGCTAATGGGCTGATGCCTTTTGACTATCTCATGTACTGCCTAGAGCAGCTGTCACTCAAGCCAGAAAGCCTGGATCATTTGTTACCTTGGAATGCAAAACTAGGCTAGGTGCAGATCACCGGACGGATACTTTATGAATGACTAGATCCCCTTAAGGGTTATCGACTGTTCTTACGCAATTCTTTCCAACATCTTTGGCAAAATACAAGCTTCTATCAGCCTCTTTTATTAGCTCCTCATAGCATTTCATATCTGGACGTTTGCAGGCAACTCCTATGCTAATACTACCACGCCAAGGGTTTCCACCGGTCGAAACCTTAAGTCGTGTAACCGCTTTACGAGCCAACTCCGCAATATGCATTCCGCCGGCTATGCTTGTTTTAGGCAGAATAATAAAAAACTCATCACCACCAAGACGACATACAACGTCATCATTTCTAAAAGCATTTCGGAGGGTATTTGCGAGCTCGATTAACACCTTATCACCAATATCGTGTCCATAAATATCATTTACTTCTTTGAAACCATCAGCATCAACCATCATACAAACAAGAGGATATTCAGCGCGCGTTGAATTATCCCAAATTTCAGAAAGATAACACATGGCATGACGACGATTGGGTAATCCGGTTAACCCATCGGTAAAAGATAATTCTTCTAGATGCTTGTTGGCCATATGCAACTCCTTTGTCCGCAAAAGAACTTTCTGTTCCAGCGATTCATTTAGCTCTTTTAGTGCTCTGTTTTGCGTTGATACTTGTTCAAGTAATCCACTTAATGCTTCTAGAAGCGGTGCGGTAGAACTATCTCTTTGCTGTTCTAATTTTTCATACGCTTCAACTGGGGATAAACCTGCCTGTATCGCTTGTATCTGCTTTGCCATATCTTTATCTTGTCCTAGAATATGATAGGCTAGCCAATTTATAAGAAATTTAAGCATATTCTTGATCTGTTCAATATTTTCTTTAGAAATATAAGAATACATTAATGAAATATCATTCAAAAAACCGTTATGCATATCAATGTGATGCTCTACATGGCGAGAATCTAACTTCACGTTTTTCATCAACTCTTCTTCTTCCTGAAAATGAAGCATCGCGTAATCAACTAATTGATTATATATAATATCGACATAACCTATATCCATTAAATTTTCTGATTGTAATTTACCAAGGTTATTAATAATTTCTACGAGACGATAATGTTGCCGATCGACCTCTGATAGTCCAGTAATAAAATTTTCACCCCAACGGAAAGTATTCACAATTTAAAGCCTCGACAGATTTATCATTATAAAAGCACTACAAGCATATACTTATATCTTTCACTACCAGTTCAATGTAGATATATCAATTTAAAAACCACAAATATTAAAAAACCTACTTAGATTACAGCTAAAAATAACAAGAGGAAATTGCGTTAATTAACATATCACCCGACCTTTTCCAAAAATCTAGCCTGCATTTGCGATACCGAAACTGGCTTGCTGTATAAGTAACCTTGATAATAATCGCATTGACACTTTTTTAAATAAGAAAGCTCTTCATTACTTTCAACTCCCTCAGCAATCACATTCATCCCCATTGTGCCAGCAATCGCCAACATAGCAGATACTATACCTTGATTTTTTTTATCTAAATGTACGTCAACAATGAATGCACGATCAATTTTCAGCGTGTCTATTGGGAAATCACGTAAATAGGCCAAACTTGAATACCCCGTACCGAAATCATCAATAGAAATGTTGACACCTAAGTTTTTAAGTGAATTTAATGTACGCTTTGTATAATCAAAATCAACCATGGCTACTCTTTCAGTTAATTCTAAATCAATTAAATTAGCCGGGACTTGATGTTTAGCCAAAAGAGACTTTAAAAAGTCAATAAATTTTAAATCCGTAAATATGGATAGCGATAAATTAAGCGCTATCGGAAAAAGAACAAAGTTTGATTTTCGCCATTTACTAATTTGTATGATTACTGCCTCAAGAACCCAATAGTCAATTGCAACGATCTGACCTGATTCTTCCGCCATTGAAATGAAATGTCCTGGTGCTAGTAAACCCCTTGTAGGATGTTGCCACCGAACTAACGCTTCGAATCCTATAATCTCACCAGTATTAACATTTACTTTCGGCTGGTAAAACAATACAAACTGGTTATCTTTAACAGCATCTTCTAATTCATGTTTAAGCTCGACTTTTTCAATAGCTCGAGTTTTCATATAAGGAGAATAAAATGAATAAGTAGATCGCCCAATCGATTTAGCTTTATACATTGCAGCATCAGCAAAGCCAATGAGCTCATCTAAAGAGCTACTGTCTACTGGAGCTACTCCGATACCTATGCTGCAACTAATACTCACTTTTTGTTCGGAAATATAATAAGGCTTGCTAACTATACCTATTAATTTATTAGCAAAGTTATCTATCGAATTAAGGTCACCTTCGTACAGTATTATAAATTCATCACCGCCAAACCGTGACAATATACTTTTGTTGCTTACACAGCTACGCATACGCTCAGTTACTGCAACGAGTAGTAGATCACCAAATTGATGTCCGTAAGCATCATTGATATGTTTAAACTCATCCAAATCAATAAATAGCACTGCTAATTTATTATTTTTCTGAGTGTTATCTACTTTCAATTTAAACTGATTTTGCAACATTTTCCGATTAGGCAATCCCGTTAAAATATCGAAATTTGCCAAACGCAATATCTGTTGCTCATATTTTTTTTGTTCCGTCACATCTTCCATAATGCCAATGATATGTTTAACTTTGCCATTATCATCCTTAACCGATGAGATAGTACCTCGTTGAGTATATAATTCACCACCCTTTTTCCGGTTACGGAACTCCCCAGTCCAATATCCTTTGTTAATTATAGAGCGCCACATCTCTACGTAGAAATTTTTACTTTCTTTTCCAGACTTAAGCAGTCTGGGGTTTTTCCCCATCACATCCTCAACTGAATAGCCAGTGACAGCAGTGAATGACGGGTTAACATTAATTATTTCACTATCCTTATTGGTGATAATGATAGCTTCTTTCGAGTGCTCAAATGCTTCTGAAATAACTTGAAGCCGCATTCTTCCGGCAAGAACATCTAACGCAAAACTGATATCATTAGCCATACCTTTAAACAACTGATTCATTTCATCATCAAACAAATGATATTCACTGAAGAATAATGATAGTACAGCAAAATGCTTTCCATCTTTATAAATATGATAGCTTTCTGCTGACTTGAAATCATGCTCCAGCGTAAGACATATACACTTATTCATCTTCTGGCTGATATTATCAACATTATCCACAACATAACATGCTGTTTTATTTGAAACAATGCAGAGTGATCTAGAGCAATTATCATATTTGATATTTTTAACGTTACAATTAGTACATTCTGATAATTTAATGTGCCTTATGTCACCGACTAGAGATATGCATGCTTGAGAAACTTCACTTTTTTTAGTAATTATACTACACAGTTTTTTTAATATTTCCGTTTCACTCAACTTCATTCCAACAAGCATCTGATTTACATTGCTAATCATCTCGTACATCTGGCTCATTTTTTTGGCACGAATAAGTGCTTGCTCTCTTTCTGATATAACCGTTGATACTAGCAACAACATACATTGGTTTACAAAAACAAATAGGGACAAAGTGAAATGCTCTCCCCAGCTATCTGTTAAGTTGTGATTAACAACCCAATTATAACACCACAATATAATTAGTCCGACTGACAAAGAGACAAATGAATTAAAAGCCAAACTATAACGTACTGCACAGAATGAAAATATAGGCATCAATAAAAAGCTATAAATTGTCAATTCATTATTATTCGGGTTAACAAATATGAATATAGCCATTGTAACAATACAAACCAAAAACCAGGCTAACCAATTGTACCGAATGTTTATAGGACGCTTATCAGACTTTATAAGGTCTGAGATAAATAATAGAAAAGGGGCTATCAATACTATCGATAATGCTCGGTGTGAACTCCAGAGTAACCACTGTTCAACATAACTACTGCCCTGTAACCAATATAAAAATGCTGAAATATTATTAACAAAAAAGGTAGGTAGTAGACATCCAAATGATATAAAACCTATTACACCTTTATAGGTTTTTGGGATTATGGAATTCGGTGAGTATTTATATAAAAGATACGCACCAATCCACGATTGCAATAAAAAAGCAAAAGTTAACCCTGTTGCCATAACAACCTGATATTGCTGAATAACAATTTTAATAAAAAAATCGATTGCATATAGCCCAAATAACAACCAGAAATCGTATAAAAAACGCTTTGGCATAATAAGCAAGGCAGCTAAAACGATACCACTACCTGGATAAAACAGAACATTACTTTCGGATGAATATAGGAATGATTCAAATATTAGTGCCATCAGTAAATAAAAGATAAGCCAAGTAGAACGTCTATCTAATAGCCCCCTTAGATCAACGTTTTTCTCTAATATTAATATTTGACTAAGCATATTAAAGGTGCTCCGCAGTTACGCAACTCATTATTTCATTGGCTATTTTGTTAAGTGGTAAAATTACCTGAGCAGCATCCAATGCTATTGCTTCCTTTGGCATTCCGAATACAATACAACTAGCTTCGTCCTGAGCAACAGTGTAAGCACCAGCTTGTCGCATAGCCCTTAAGCCTCTAGCGCCATCATCACCCATTCCTGTAAGTATAAAACCAGCTGCATTTGAACCTGCCTGAGCTGCTACAGAGCGAAATAGCACGTCAACAGAAGGTTTGTGTCGATTAACTGCGGGACCATTAGAAATCTCAACAAGATAATGAGCACCACTACGCTTGACCTGCATATGCCGCCCTCCAGGTGCAATTAGAGCTAAACCAGGTAGCACACGGTCTTGATTAACCGCCTCCCTGACTTCGATATCACATAACGAGTTAAGTCGTTGAGCAAACATCTCGGTAAATTTTTCTGGCATATGTTGAACAATTACAATACCAGGCGTCACCGCTGGTAATGAGGACAAAATGGTTTCCAACGCTTGTGTGCCACCAGTGGAAGTGCCAATTGCGACTACCTGTTGAGTCGTGCGACTCAAGGCACTTGTATTTTGCTTAAGTGAGGGTTTAATTTTTGGGGTATTGATGCGTGACGATTTAATATTAGATATTTTTGCTGTTGCAGCGGCCTTAACTGCGCTAACAACATCGTTACAACTATCGAGAAGAAAATCTTTAAGGCCTACTTTAGGTTTAGTAATAATGCTAACCGCGCCAGCTTGTAACGCTTGAAATGTCGTTTCAGCTCCTTTTTCTGTTAGGGTCGAACAAATCACAACAGGGGTAGGGTGCTCAAGCATAATTTTTTTAAGAAACGTAATGCCATCCATCCGCGGCATTTCTAAATCTAATATGATCACATCTGGCCATTCTTGTTCCATTCGCTTCATAGCAAAAAGGGGATCTGAAGCTGCAGAAACAACACTAATAGCAGGATCGGCATTCAACACCTCAGTAAGTACTTGGCGCACAACCGCTGAATCATCAACAATCAACACCTTAATAGCCCCCCCACTAGTACGGGAAGATAATTGCGTTGTTCTCATATTAGTCTTAAGCCTCCACTCACTTAGGATTTAGTATGTTGACCATACTGAACCCAAACATCACCGCTATCGAGTTCAAAATATACGTTACGGTAACGAGCTCCGCCGACATCTTCCACCTTGAGATTAAAACCCGCTTGATATAATAATTTACGCCCATGCTCTACATTAACACTGGCAACATTCAAAGCATGATCTAGTTGGTTTCCCCCTTGTAGGATATTACCGCCACCAAAGAGTTTGACTTCAAACGATTGAGGCTTCATGCCTCTGACACCCATTTGTTGAACAAAATAATTAATTGCGTCCGAGCCATAATGCCCTTCAGGATGATGTGTACTTTTATGATATTGCGCTCTATCAGGTAGCAGGTAATGACACATTCCTCCCCATTTTAGCTGAGGATGCCAGATAGTCACCGCGACGCAAGAGCCTAACAATGTATGCACAACAAGATCTCCATTGCCATAAAATAGCTCCCCAGGCTTAAGGTGCTGTAATTTCGATGATGATCTTTTCTGTAAAAATCTCAATTACTCTCCCCTTAAAGTGTATATAGATGGACGGACTAACTGTAACTGCTCAGTTACCCCATTCAGACTTTCTGCATGACCCACCATCAATACACTATCGGGTTTCATTTGATTGATAATATTACCAATGACTTGCTGCTTCGACTTTAAGTCGAAATAGATCAACACATTTCGCAGCAAAATCACATCAAACATCCCTAAGCGCGATTGGGAGTTAAGTAAGTTTTCTTGATGGAAAGTAATCTTCTTACGTAATTCGGGGCAAACTTTTAGGCTATTAGATTTACTGCCGACTCCCTTGCGGCAGTACTCATGCAGGAAATCGGTAGGGATATGATCACTTCGCAGCATTGAATACACTCCTAATTGTGCTTGTGTGACAACCCGACTGCAAATATCTGTTCCTGTTATTTGCCAATCTCCACTATGAAATCTAGCTAATACCATTGCTAACGTATAGGCCTCCTCACCTGTAGAAGATGCCGCACTCCAACAACGTAAAGTTTGTCCCCTTTTCCTTGGTAAAACGAACTCTTTTATAAACTCAAAATGGGCCGGTTCCCGGAAAAAAAAGGTCTCATTAGTAGTAAGTAAATCGATTGCTCGCTGGCGTTCAACGAGCGATGATGAATTATCCGCTTCTGAGATAAGATCAAAATATTGTTTAAAACTTCCTAACTTTAGCTCTCTCAAACGACTAGCTAGCCTGCCAGCAACCAAAGCACGTTTGCTGGCAGCAAGATGAATTCCCGCAGTCTTATACATCCAGGAACTGAACAAACTGAACTCCTTATCAGTTAGTGCAATTCCCGTAACAGCAACACCTTGCGAGTCATTAATCATCTTTTGTATCTGTAATAGTATCTGACATGCCAATATCACGGACCTGTTCTACCAGCGCCAGCTCATCGACGGATAGCACCTTATCTTCAGCAAGAATAATCACAAAGTTGTCTTGTAATTTACCCATACATAATATGAAATCAGTACTAATCCTCGCACCGAATCCCGGAGCAGAACGTATATCTTGAGGATGTATCTCTAATACTTCGGAGACACTATCAACCATTACCCCTAGCACCTGTGTTTTGTCTTTACTCACAACTTCAACAATCACAACACATGTTCGCTTTGTCACTTCAGCTGAGGGTAAATGAAAGCGCCTAGCCAGATTAATGACTGGGACGACTTCTCCCCGCAAGTTAATTACTCCTTGGATAAAATTCGGCATCATAGGCACCGCTGTGACCTTGCCGTATTCAAGGATCTCTTTGACTTTCAAAATACCAAAGGCATACATTTCTTTGTTTAAAATAAATGTCAGATACTGGCACTCTTCAAACTGTTCAACCGAAGGAGCTACCGTCGCGGACTGTGTATATTCAGCGATAGGGAGAGCATTACCAGATTGATGTTCTTTCATCATAGCCTCCTAAAATCGAACATATTCAGCTTCGTCATCATCAGCGATACTTTTAACCTGCTCATATCCCTTTCCCAGCGACACACTCTTTCTGGTCTTTGATGTCATAGGACGTTGCATACCGCCATTTTGAGTTGTTTTAAAGAACGTCATTAATTGTTGTAATTGCTGTGCTTGACTACTCATCTCTTCCGCAGTAGAAGCCAACTCTTCAGACGCTGAAGCGCTTTGCTGTGTAATACTGTTAAGCTGTTCCATTGCTTGATTTATCTGTGTCGCACCTGAAGCTTGCTCCATTGAGGCCGCACTAATTTCTTGAACCAAATCTGACGTTTTTTGAATTGACGGTACAATCTCTTCAAGCAATTTTCCTGCTTGCTCAGAGAGACTCACACTACTTTTAGCTACTTCACCAATTTCTTGTGAAGCAACTTGGCTTCGTTCCGCGAGCTTACGAACCTCTGCGGCAACTACCGCAAATCCTTTTCCATGTTCTCCTGCCCTCGCAGCTTCGATAGCCGCATTTAACGCGAGCAGATTTGTTTGATAGGCAATATCATCAATAATGCTGATTTTTTCAGCGATAGATTTCATTGCTTCTACCGTTTTAGTGACGGCTTCGCCGCCTTGTTTAGCCTCTCTTGCAGCTTTTCCTGCCATGTCATCCGTTACTTTTGCATTTTCAGTATTCTGGGCAATAGATGCGGACATCTGTTCAACAGATGAGCTAGTTTCTTCAACACTAGCAGCTTGTTCACTCGCGCCTTGGCTTAAAGTTTGCGAAGTGGCTGACACCTCTTCAGAAGCAGAAGCCAGTGCGTCACTAGCACTGTTAACATCACCAACAATTTGTGACAATCTGTTGACCATATTTTGAATGTTTGCAATCAGGCTATTGCTGTCTGTAGAGCTTGTTTCTAGTTTTACCGTCAAATCACCTTCAGAAATCTTACGTACCATTTCTGCAGCATAATCTGGTTCACCACCAATTTGACGCAGTACCGCGCGAGTGATAAACCAAGCGATGAACGCACCTAATATTATTGCTATGATACTTACTGATAAAATCAGCATTAAGGAACGATCATTTGAGGCTTGTAACTGAGGGCCAAGTTTGTCTTGCTGTGCCTTAATAGAAAGCTTGAGATCCTCGATTAAGTTGGCTATATCAGGTCCTATCTTACCGAGTTCATCATAAAGGCGGTTTCGTTCGAGTACTGCGCTGACCATCTCGTCAAATATTTGTAAATAGTCTTCCTGCGCTGTCACGATTTCGGTTAATAGGCTTCTACGTTCAACATTTTGAAGGTCTCGATCTAATATTGCTAATCCATTGACAAATTCGCCATATTCTTTTTTGACTCTTTGTACGTTACTAAGCTCATTACTTTCTAAAAACTTGACAACATACACTCGAGCCAACAATAGATGACGAAGTGCTATAGTAGCGTTATAGGCAGCATCCATATCTTGATCTTGCTTAGCGGAGGTCAAAATTTGGGTAAGCTTTTTCTCCATTAATGGACCAAGTACATCAAGCTTGTTAAGCACTAGATCATCACGTATTGATATTTTTTCAGCCATATCTTTAAATATGGAGTCATATACTTCAAGTTTCTGCTCTATTTGGTCGTATACTTTTAATTGACTAGTATCTATAACTAAGTTTTTAGCTTCTGGAATCAGTTCCGATAATGCTTTCCAACCTTCTTGTTTAATTTTCAGATTAGCTTCATTTGATTTCGAAAAATAACTAATTACACCCAACCTCACGGATAATAGATTTGCTTGAATACGCCCGGCTTCGTTAGTATTTCGCGCATACGATCGGTATTCCATAAACCCATCGTCGGCAGTATACAGTCCATTAAACGATATACCTGAGTTAGCAAACAGCAATAACAATACAATGCCGAAGCCCAAACCCAGTTTTCTACCGAGTGTTATATTTTTAAACATAATGTTGTTACCTCAAATTGATTTGTAGCTATTATCATGAACGCTGTTTATTAATCATTTAACTTCTGGTATTCATTTTTTTGATGAACTACTAAATCCATCATTCCCTGAATATCCAATATTAATGCTACCTCCCCGGTGCCAAGAATGGTGGAGCCACTAATACTGTTCACTCTAGAAAATAAAGGTCCAAGTGGCTTAATCACCGCCTGAAATTCACCTAGTAATCTATCGACAACTAAACCTGCCATTAGGCCATGGGCTTGTACTACCACAACATTCTGTCTTCTAGGAGGCAAACCATCGATATCGAAAAGATCTCGGAGGTAAACCAAAGGCAACACTTGACCACGAAGATTAAGATACAGAGGGCTTTGGGTATTTGAATTTTCAGGTACATCTAATTCAACACATTCATGTATTCTATCTAAAGGCAGTACAAACACATCGTCTTTAACGCCGACGGTAAATCCATCTATGATTGCTAGTGTAAGCGGTAAAATTATTCTAATTGTGGTTCCCTTTTGAAGAACACTCTTTACTTCGACTCGTCCGCGAAGTTCTGTGATGTTTCGCTTCACAACGTCCATACCAACACCACGACCAGATAGATTAGAGACTTGCGCTGCAGTAGAAAAACCAGGTTCAAAAATTAGATTAAATAACTCTTCTTCATTAAGATTATCGCTATCGACTAATAATCCTTTCTCAATGGCTTTTGCCTTAATAACATTGACATCAAGGCCCTTACCATCATCGATGATATCAATAACAATATTACCAGAGTCATGGAATGCATTCAGAGTGATTGTTCCAATGTTACTTTTTCCAGAATCCAGCCTAAGTAAGGGAGGCTCTATGCCGTGATCTATTGCATTTCTTACAAGATGCATTAAAGGATCACCAATTTTCTCAACAACGGATTTATCAAGTTCAGTATCAGCCCCTTGTATCACTAAGCGAATTTCCTTATCTAAATCCTTCGCCATATCACGTATCACTCGCTGAAAACGCGTGAACGTTGCTCCAATGGGTACCATTCGCAGTTTTAACGCAGCATCCCTTACTTCATCTAGTAGGCTAGTCAAAATGGACACAGACTCAATCATATTGCTGTCGCCAAGCAAGTTTGCTTGCATTGCTGTCCCCGCTCCCGACGTCACTAACTCCCCTACTAAGTTGATCAAATCATCGAGTTTTTCCGAATCAACTCGTAAGCTTTTTTGCTCTCGAGCGATGGTATCGCGTATCTGTGATTGCTTCTCTACAGCTGCTTTTAGCACAGGTTGCAAGGTATCATCAGCTTCGGTTAGAATTTTACCTATAGGTTGAGGGCTATCTTGATCTTGTTTTGCTCTCTGGCTATCTAAAGCTCGCTCAAGCTCAGCTTTGGTTAGTGCACCGCAACTAACAAGTATTTCACCAAGCTTGATCTCTACTTCGGGTAAGCCAGTAATTAACTCTATATATGCAGCTAAAGCTGAATGGGGAGGGATAATATGAATTTCACTTTCATCACGTATAAATTCAAATACATCTTCTATCTCTTGTTTGCTAATGTCAGATTGAAATTGAATTTGAAAACCTAAATAACAAGTTTCTGGATTAAATTCTTGGATGATAGGGAGCCTATCAGGTAATGTATCGACACTAATAACCTTACCTAACGTTCCTAAATATGCGAGGAAAGATAATGGGTCCATGCCATCCCTGAAAGCATTTTCACCAAACATCAATGAAATATGCCAAAAATCATTTTCCACTTCGTCGACTAATGTACGTTCTAAAACATTTTTATCCAAAGACACCGTTGAAAGCTGACTATTATCCTTAACATCATTGCTACCAACACTTACATCTTGCGGTTCACTTTGGTGCATGCTATGAGCTAACTCTTTGATTAACGAATGACTCAAATGCCGCATTTCATCGGTTGGCTCTGCAGAAGCCTCAGCGTTATCAACTAAAGTTTGAATATGGTCTTTGCATCGAAATAGTAGTGAAATTAAATCTTCATCAATTTTGCGTTGATAACTTCTAAGTTGATCTAACATATTTTCGACGACATGAGTAAAGTCGACTATGTCTTCAAAATTAAATATCCCAGCAGACCCTTTAATTGTGTGTGCGGCTCTAAAAATGGCATTCAAACTTTCGGATAGATCATCATCATTGATATTTTCTAACCGCAAAAGATGCTGTTCCATATCTTCCAAAAGTTCCTGACATTCAGCAAAATAGGTTTGTAGCACAGCATCAAGTTCCATCAGCAACCTCCTTTTTCTTTAACTGAAGCAATCTCATCACTTCCTACCAGTAATACAGGATCATTAAATAAAGCTAGCAACCCTACTCTTTCAAATACATTTACAACTATTTTGCTATGATTAACCAAACTAAATGCAAAGCCGCGAGTGCTTCGTTCTTTGTTGACCATCAGGAGTATTTGAATTCCAGAGCTGTCAATATCTGTAACTCCCTCTAGATCAATGATCAACGGTATATCTTGATTTAACCAGTTAACTAATTCATTAAAAGATGCCTCAGCCTGATAAATAGTTAACTCCCCAGCGAGAAACACTATGTTGCAATTCTCGGATTGTTCGACTCTATACATAATAATTTATCCTAGGGCATGATTAATTTCTTTACCGCGGCCAGCATTTGCTGAGGAACAAACGGTTTAACCACCCAAGCTTTAGCTCCTGCCGCTCTCCCTTGTTCTTTTTTTGATGCTTCAGATTCAGTAGTGAGCATTATGACTGGTGTAAATTTGGTATCAGGACGACCTTTTAGTTCTTTAAGCAGTGATAAACCATCCATATTTGGCATATTCACATCACTAATTATTAAGTGAACTTTATTACCCACTAGCTTATTCAATGCATCCTTACCATCGTTAGCTTCTATGATTGTATATCCAGCCCCTTTTAAGGTCATGCTAACCACTTGACGAATTGAGGCTGAATCATCTACTACTAGTATCGTTTTACTCATTTAAACATCCTTAAATTACCTATTATTCATTCTTAATTAGAAGAAGGTAATATCTTCAACAACTGCCTTGTTTTTAACCGTCTCTCCACTGTGAATCCAATGTTGCTCTATCATTGTGTAGCCTTGCTTCATTTTATCGAGCCAAGCTTCTGCATCTATCCCACCTCCATGGGGTGAAGTATCGATATTGAGGCAATCTATTTCTTTCCTTAAATCGTTAAAGTTTATGCTTATTTGAGCTAACATTTGACTAACTCGATCTTGGAACTGTAGATCGACAATAACGTCTGAGATGGCGTCTTTTACCGCATGAGCATCATCTCGCAACATGTTAGATTGCAAGTCTAACTGATTTAGAATTTGCTCAAACTGCGCGACAACTGTATCAATACAAGATTCCGTTGCAGTGATCTGTTCATCTTCTTCAGTCATTGCTTGTTCTGCAATACTAAAAGTTCGAGATATTGCCTGATTTACTGACTGTACTTTCTCGGTCATATTCGTTGCAGTTTCTCGCGATCTCATAGAGAGACTTCTGACCTCATCTGCAACAACAGAAAAACCTCTACCTGCCTCACCAGCTCGAGCAGCTTCTATGGCAGCATTCAATGCGAGTAGATTAGTCCGATTAGCAATAGCAACAACATCAGCAGCCATATCACTAAGTTCTGTCGTGTAAGCTCCTAAATGCTTCATTTCATCCAGCATGTGATGTCTATTTTGTTGTGTATGTCTGAGTACATTGACCGCATTATTTAGGCTATTGCGACTATCATTAATCACCTTGACAACAAATTGATCATCACCACTTTGGTCTATTGATGACATGGACCCTGTGTGCGATAAGCGTTCAACCAATTGACCAAAAAGCATCGACAAATCAGATATGGCGATAGTTAATTGGTCGTTAACGGAATCGATATGGCGTTGCCATATTGGGAGTGCTTGGACGATTAGCGGCTTAAGAGCTTGATAGGCGACTTGCTCATCTTGCAAGTCTGACTGGATTTGTGAACTTTGTTCATCACCAATATTTACCTCTGTAATATTACCTGAAGCATCGTAACGTGATAATAGGAATAAACTGACAATTGCACTAATTAATCCAAAGCCAATGCTAATTAGAGTAAAAGCTTCAAAATAAATGCTAACAGATACTATAATAATAGGGGAGAAAATAGCGAATCCTTGTTTCAAAAACATATATCACCTTTCAATTAGTGTTTCTTCAAATGCCTATTCTGAGAATTAGATAAATCCACCACCTTCAGATTTACTACACAATTACTACATACGATAGGCGTTGTTGCCTAAATCAATCTTAGGAATGCCTTTTCCTAAAAGGGTTCCTGGTATTAATTGACCCTCTGGCGAATAGGCATACCCAGTCCTATGACTTTGTTCATCACTTTCACACCAGCCAGTGCCTCGCCGACTTGGCCGTTGTAGTCCCGCAGGCTCAATTTCGGGCTAATCAGTTGCTTGTAACGATACATAGCTGTTTCTGACAGGGAGCGTTGGTGATAGTCATTCTCTTGTTTCCATTGT
>NZ_JAKKRK010000080.1:0-12831 GCF_025654545.1 Shewanella sp. SM20
CGCGCCTCGGCAAGGGGGGCGGTAGTTAACTTTGACTGTCTTTGCCCGCTTGCTGATGCAGCTGTAACCAGGTGAAGTTAATTGCAGACTCATCAAACTAAACACTGAGTTGAGAAAACCTTCTAGTGCTCGCAAGGGGAGATTAAACAAACCTTTGAGCATTAAGGCGGTTTCTATCGCCGTGTCACTGTATTGAAATCCCCGACCTCGACCACCATGGTGTTCAGTGTGACACCAGAGGTTGAGCGCSTGCTCGTCTATCCAAAAAGTCAGTGAGCCTCGGTTGGTCAACGCCTTGTTATATTCCGGCCAATTGGTAATGCGAGATTTAGATTTGCCCATCTGATAGCGGTTCCTGCGTGGTATTCACAGGATCTGATCGCATCTGAGACGGAAGGTTCATTCATTTAGGCAACAACGCCTCTTTGATTGGAAATCCTCATCAAACAGATCGATTGTTTGTTTAACCGCCCAAATTTAGCGAAATGTGAATGTTTTGCAATTGTAAAAATCACACAATATTAAAAAAATGTCATATCTATGACCTATATCATTAAATGAGTAACATAATGAATTAGGAGTAGCTCAAGTGGAGGCTCATGATACTGATGATAGACACGTGAAGAACTATTACACCTAAATAACTGATCCTAATACTGCTACATCTATGCTTTGCCGTGTCTATTCTCGGGAAATGGTGAAACGGTTTCTATGAAATGCCTTACCTTGCCGAGGAGTTCTCGGATGTTACTGCAACTATTATTGCGAGTTATCGTTTCATGCAGAGCAAGCTATAGCCGCTCTATTTTGTTGACCCACGGTGAATATACTGGTTGAACAGTAACCTGAATTTAGCTGCTCCAGCGGTTACGTTGGTAACCAAAGTACTGTGGACATAGCTGAATAAGCAAAGATAGGTAGAGTAATATTAGGGGCTATTGGCAAGATTGCTGGCAGCCAGCCACTGCGTCAAGGACTTAAGCCCATCAACGCCGCATCCGGTGTACCATCTTAACCAGCTACCGATACTGGAGCGTGTGGCACCAGTAGTATGATGAACGTCGGTAATCGACTGCCCTTGATGTAGCATCAACATAGCGATAAGACGTCGGGCTAAGTGCTTGTTCTTGGTTTTACTGATCAATTTCTGCAGTTGCTTGCGTTATGCGCGACAAAGTGGTTTTAAGATGGCCAATCTCAGTCCTCGACGAGTGGTGGGCTTGTTTGGCGATAGATCAGATCACTCAAACGGTAGTGTAAAAAATCTATGTAAGTGGGACTCTATTCATGTATTTAAAAGGAATAAAGAATGTCAATATTAGACCAGCTTATCGATCAGTTATTAGCTAGCTGATAACAAACCTCCTGAAGACTTGCTCGGCGAACAAGGTTGTCTGTCCGCTCTTTCTGCTGACTTGCACCTTTCAGTTTTAAGGAGTGATGTCGTGGTTAATAACTTAAAAAAATCAATATTTTGCTTGGAATTTGGCCAGCGTAAATCTATAGCCTATATAGCAAGTCTTTATTTTTATTCCGTTTTTTTAAATACTCTTAATAGTCAAGCCTAAAAATAAATTAAAACTATTTAAGCATTACGCAATAATGAATAGTTGACTAAAATACTCAACAAATATAACATGCGCAATATAAGCATGTTTAATGAATGCTAGTCCTAAATAGATTAAGTAGAGGTAGTTCTGATGAGTTCATCATTGACTAAGTTCACTAAAACTGATGATAAAACCAAAAATGTTACCCAATTTGTGCCGGACACGGATGATAATACTGCAACGGATACCAAAAACACTGAGCAACCTGAACAGGTAAAAACGGTAGAAAAACCTAAATCCCCTGGTTTTTGTTGTGGTTCTTGTTCATAAACCACTTGCTTTAGAATTTTAATATCAACTTACATGTATAGCAGGGCACTAATTAAAAAATAGCTTATGGTGCTTTTTATTAGAAATAATACATGCTTATTAATAAGCAATGGAAATAAGCTAGCAATGCTTATCTCTCTTCAAACTCATCTAGGCTATTTTTTGTTGTTTATGGTTGATATAAAAATGACTAATAGTCAAGTTTTTCTCAGTCGATATGATTCTTCGAATACTTATGATTGGTTTTCGAATACATAGGCCAGAATTCATTCGACTTAATATGCCATGAATATTTTAGATCACGCCTAAATGATATTATTTGTCAGCTAATTTTAAAAGTATATTCAAACTTTTAAAAAAGATACTACGAAAACATAGAGGAAAATATGCGTTCATTATTTATTCGCATGAGGTTTATCCATTGGTTAGGTGCTATTGTACTTTTCATGAATGCAACCTTCTTCACAGATCTAATATTTTCACAGATCATTCAGTACATTATTACAATATTTTTGATTATTCATGATATTGATGAAAAAGTTTGGGGAGTTGACTCCTTAAAAAAAGTTACCGAATACATGAAACACTTTGAAAGAAAAGATCTTTCAGTTCCATGTACCATCAATAGCTTATATAACAGTGAAATGGAAAAAGTTCTTAGTGTTATCAATACATTTAGAGAAAATGTAAAAATTGCACTAATCGATATTCAGCAACAGGCCATAGCTTCTGATGAAATATCAGATCTTCTAAAAGTTAAAGCGCAAAAAATTTCATCGCGTATCAAAGAGCAAGATAATCGGGTCAGTATTCTCACTTCACAAATAGAGGCCTTAGATCAAACCTCTCTAGCACTACAAGCTAAAGCAGAAAAAACACGTGAACAAGTAGAAAATACGCAAATAGGGCTTGTTCGATCAAACGAATATATGGGGGCTATGGTTAAAGATTTAAGCTCGTTTATTGCAAGTAATGATGAACTCCAAGAAAAATTTTATCAACTTTCTCAACAAACAAAAGCCATTGAGGGAGTGGTATCCGTTATTAATAACCTAGCCGATCAAACCAATCTATTGGCTTTAAATGCTGCCATTGAAGCCGCTAGGGCTGGAGAGCATGGACGAGGCTTTGCCGTTGTTGCCGATGAGGTCAGAAATCTAGCCAAATCAACCCAAAGTAGTTTAGATGAAATTAATCAAATTATATCAGGAATATCTAAAGCGGTTCTTGATGCTGGTCATCATATGAAATCACAAACATCTGCAATTGTTCTACTATCGGATTACACAACAACGAGCCAGTCAGAATTAGGCGTTGCATGTAAAAACATCAGTGAAATTTTAACTTTGATTGGGCAAGATAGAACAAATAATAATTTGGATATCCTCTATGTAAATAGATTAGTTGGTGATGTAAGTAAGGAAATTGAGGTGCTAAAACACCTCTCAAGCTCCAACTCAAATGATTGCATCGAATTAGAGCAGCAGGGCCATAGCTTAACTCAAGTTACTGAAAAAATTGTTCGCCAATTAGGGATGTTTAAAACTAAATAGTAGCATAACTTAAAGTGCCCAATTGGGTTGACCAGAACAACTTTCCTTGCATTAAAGGAAAATTCTAGAAGACTAAAAATAACTACTTCATTCCAAAAGCTACTGTTCCTTAAAATGTAGTCAAACATACTCAAGGACTAATTCGCACTCTGTTAATGTCTTGTTGCCAAGCGTGTAACTAGAGCCTGAGTCGGTCAGTTCCGACTTATAGCGGTCAGTCCGTTCTTGCAATATGCGCTTTACAGTTTTGTAAGGCGTATAACGACTTATCTCATTGTCGTTTAATCTTGCAAGCACGTTTCTCGCAGCATTCCAATCAGCTTGCACAACTTCCCCATTGAAACGGTGAAAACGATCTCCCTTACGTGTGCCTATTAAAAGGCCATGCAAGAAAGAATCACTTTGCGAAGTATATGCAGAATTGACTAGATGCACCGTAGAACCTCTACGGTGAGATATACCTGTTAGGGCATCGGCTAATAAGCCTTTAACCCATGTGTTTAAACGTCTATTGGTATTTTTACCATAGCTACGCTTACTTTGGATTGGTGCGGTTAAATCCTCCGCAACAATCACTTTGGCTTTATCAACCAACTTGTGAGTTGCTGTAAATATCAATGTCTTGAGCTTTGCTTTCTGAGCATCTTGCCTTTTATCTAGCTTCTTGCGACCTAGATTATTTAACTCAATTTTCTGTTTCTTGTGCGGTTTGGCTTTAGAAATCGCTCTGAGCTTATTTCTACGTTTGTACTTTTGATTTAGGTAGTCTGATTCACTTGAGATCAATTTACCTAAACCATTGCCATATACTTCACCATCAGAATCCACAAAGGCTTCTGAATAACCTTTATCAACACCTACGGTTTTCTGACCACAATCCTGTGTTTCAACTGCATCATAAGTTGAGTGAACTTCAACATTACCGTTTTTTAGAATGATTCTAAGTGTGCCTTGTGGCGCAAAATCAACAGTGGTGTTTAGTGGAATTTTAATGGTTTGTCGAGGGACTAGACTCGGCACTTTAAGCCAACATTGACCATTTAACTCAAAAGTTTTACACATATCCGCACGAACAATAATTTGATTATGTGTGTGATTAACACCATGCTTAAAGTGATTACGCATTTGACGATGGAGGAAATTATCAGTCATCCATTCATCTTTTTTAAGCAAGGTGTATAGTCTTTTTTGTTCATTATTACAGGAGGTGCGTTTTCGGATCGCCTGCTTTACTTTGTCTTTTGATGCTTCTCGATAGGCTTTAATATCACCTACGCAATCACGTAGCGTTTCTTTCCACGCATTTGCAGAAACACCAAAGTCACGACTTTCTTTCATCCACGCATCACGAATGGTTCTGTCGCTGATATTTAAACCTGCAACAGCACCATATTTAGCCCACACTTCGCTACGAACACGATCAAGTAAAACAGCTTGTTTTTCAAGTTGCTTGTACTTTTGCACATTCAAGTTTTTACAGTGATGGATGCGTGTTAGTTTCAAAAAGTTATTCCTTACTATTCACTAATTCTTTAACTTTTTCTTTGTATTTTCTTAATCCATAAAGTCGAGAAGAAAAACAATGAATAATCGCTAAAAGGTCTTGAGTTACTTCTTCCGTTGGGGAAAAAGATTCTTGATTCATAATAATAATTTTACAACCATGTCTTTCAGCAAAAGATTCAAACCACTCAAAACCAAAACGCACCAAACGGTCTTTGTGAGCGATGACAAGCATTGAAACTTTACCCATTTCAATATCAAGAAAAAGCTGATTGAATTTCTTTCTTTTATAATTCAAACCACTTCCAATCTCTGACACCCAATCATCAACAGCATAGCCATTTACAGTACAAAAAGTTTCTAAAGCTGACACCTGATTAGCTAAATCGGGCTTTTGAGCAACACTAGATACCCTTGAATAAACAATTACTGACGATTTAGCTTCCGTTGCTTTTATACCGATATATTCAAGGTATTGATCGTGCGTGTAGTATCTGCGATTTTTAGGATTTCGACATGCAACCAAAATACCTTCGGCATCCCATCTTTGTAGAGTTTTAACCGACTTCCCAATCATTTCACCGAATTTAGCAGGAGAATACATTAATCAATCTCCGCTAACTTCTTGAAATCCTCAAGTGTATAGTCTTTAAATATGGATTCATCACAATATATGGCTAGATCATTGTCTTCATCCCATCCACAGATAGGGCATGTATAAGGGGATGATGCGACTCCTAGCTGATTATATTTTAATAAAATATCGTCACAAACCTCATAAAGTTCTGAATCCTCATGATGATCAACAACTTCAAGGAAAATTAGTTCACTAATATTTTCTGCAAATTTTTTGTATTTTTCAGGCACTTCTAGTTGATATAGCTCTACTAAATCATCTAGTTTTTTAGCGCAAGCATCACCAAAAATCTCTAATAATTTTTCCTCATATTCTTGACAGCGCATACCTTGTCCTGAAACGTGAGTACATTCAGAAAAGCCTGTATTTGCATTAATAAAATCAGCATAGGTGGGGCATTTATCGGAGAGTGATTGATTTGTTTTTTCAGGGTACGAAGAACAATCATAGCCTAAATCTACAATATCGGTTTCATAGAAATCATTCTTTGACCACTCACCATAGACCCATGATGCAAATTCCTTAATAAACCCATCTTTATTTTCAGGGGATACAAAATAAGCAAGGTCTTGCTCTACTTTCTTTAAGCTTTCAGTCAAGTATTTCATTGCAAGTTTTTTTTAAAATTTAATACCTAAATTGTATATGTTTGACTATATTTGTCAATATAATTATTTGCTATCAATCACTCCTCTCAGCAGTATACGGCGCTGGTGAAATGGAACAACTGTAATGCATTTTTTAGTATATGAGTTCTGTTGGCCTCCCTGATATTTATAAAGTACGCATAAGCGTTAGCCTAAAGCCAGTGTAAAATGGCACTGTGTTGAATACTACAAATCAAAAGCGTACAGTGTACACCTTTAAAAAAGCCTAAAGATTTTGATGAGCCATGCTATTGAGTTTGTCGAAACCTCGATCTTTACAAGACAGACCAATAAGCTAGCAACAGATGACGAACTAAAGGATTTGCAAGCAGAGCTTATTGCCCTGCAAGATAAAGGCGATTTTATCAAAGGTACAGGTGGCTTGCGAAAGGTTAGAATGGCAGTTGGCAACAAAGGAAAGAGTGGCAGTATACGAGTACTATACCTACTTGCTCTGGCTGACAAGATTTACTTGATACTCGCTTATCCAACATCAGTTAAAGATAGCCTAACTGCGGAAGAAAAGGCCAAGTTAAAACAAATAGTACATTCACTAAAAGGAGAGGAAAAATGAGTATATTTAACGAACTTCAAGCCTCCCTTGAGGAAGCGGTAGAAATGCATCATGGCCTCAAAAATCCCGCCAGAGTTACTCATTATGAAGTTGTCAACGTTAAGTCAATCCGTGAAGATTTACTTAAAGTAACTCAGGCCGAATTTGCTGCGACGATGGGAGTCAGTTTAGACACAGTTAAAAGCTGGGAAGGCAAACGCCGCAATCCAGCAGGATTGGCAGCTAAAGTGCCTGCGACGATTCAACAAAATCCCAAAATCTACGCAGCTCTTGCCGCTCACTAATATTATTCAAAGGCCCTTCTTGGACCTTTGAATTTTCCCCCTAATCTGAATCTGTTCTAAAAATGTTTTGGGACAGAAGTGATCAATTGCGCTAGAGCTACTAATATCTTAAGCATTCGGTAGCTGTGATAAATGTGTTTGCTATAATATTAACCATAGCCGTGGTGATGAGAATAAGCGTTGGAAGGAATAAATTATGACCATTGTTGATTATATCTTAGTATCATCCCCAGGGCCGGATTATACATTGTTAAATTGGTTAACAAACCTATCCAGTCGAACGAATTTCATTCGATTATGGATGATTTATATCAATCAATAATCTCGCATTAAGTCGACTTAAGAACAAAATAGCTAAATGTTAACAGAATTTACAAAGCATAATCTCACCCTGGTATCATCCCCGTTGCTGTTAGTGGTAGCTTTAGGTGTAATGTATTTTAAAAATCATCATAAAGACTCTAACTAATAAAATTTTCATTATAAAAAAGCCTTGTAAAAACAAGGCTTTTTTATGCCATAAATTTGGTTTTGTTATCTAACCCCTCGATTTGGAAATCGTCCGGATAGTTAAGAAAGCAAAACCGGTCAAAAAATTTATAACACAATTTTGCATTGCAAAAATTATCTGCGTCGTCTAAAAAAAGCGCTTGGCAGATAAAACAATGGAAATAACACAGTATAAACAACTGCATAAAATGCACTGTGCGGCTTTTTTGAAGCGAAATATTTACAATAGCCCCAATAGCCTATCAGCGTAAAAGTAAACGAAACGGAGGCCGCCACAAGATATTGGCTCGATAGGGTGACATCGGACTCCTGAATCGCAAGCCAGGCAAAACCCAGCATACAAGATGAGATGATCACACACGGCAACGCATGGGCCCAAAACGCATTCAACGATGCTTTATCCATTAAAAACAACCTCTCGACTACAATTTATGCTTCTCTAATCATTGAAAAGCCATGCTTAATCCCACTAAGGCACTCTCTTTCAATATGCTTTTCACTACCCGCTAATGAGGCAATAGCTATGCCGATCTCATTAGCCAAATCACATACCTCAATATCCTTCTTAGGAAGATCACTTAATGCTGTGGTTATCCTGGTAATGAATATTTCAACATCAACTCGATTTGATACCGTGGCTTGTTCACGCAAGTAAGCCTCAAGAACGGCAGGATTGGCGAGCGCCGCAGCTTTAACTTCAGCAAATGGAATACCTTTAACTTTGTTATTCACTATTCACCACCTTGATTTTGTAACATTTTCATGTATTGATGATGCTAAATATCTATTGCGTAGGTAAGGAATTGAGCGCCAGAATGGAGCTAATATATTCAACTGAATAGGGCAGTCTGATTTATTAAGGCATGTCGACTTCACACATCCTGCCCTTTACTCTGATACTCCAATAAAAACTGCTATCTTGCTGTGTTTTTATTGAGTAAGAGCTATTCCTTAAACCCTTTGTATAAAACCACTCCAGATGCGAGAACTAAACCAAGTGTCACTAACATGATTAAGATAGACCATAGTTGTAGCTCACTCATAATATACCTCTACTCAATTGGTGTTCTTCCTCGTTGTTAATGATAACAATCACCCCCATGAAGGAGCAATGTAAATACCGTTACGTTCAGGCCAAAATAGTTTATCTAAAAGGGTAATGTTGCGACTTATAAATGACCGTTACTGTAGAAATAACATGCACTCTTTTTGCATTGCAAATTTATCTCTCAAAAATAAAGCTGGCCGTTAAAAAGTTAAACCTACACAGCGATTTGGTCATCGAATACCACATAATCAAAAAAAGGCTTAAAAGTCAACGTGCTAGCATTTATTTTCAAACAGAGCAAGCAAATGAAAATGGATATTTAAAGAATTTTTTGGGATGTGTAATGACTCAAACACCAGTAGAAGCATTAATAGCAGCAACCACAAGTCTTACTCAATACCTCCTCCGCTAGCTGCCAATGGCAGGAAATGACATCATCCACCTTAAAGGTAGTAGATGTCATTTATTGACTAAATCAATCTATTTTTCTTGCCTAACATCATCAGGCTTCTTCGTTTCCTTGGTAAACGAAGAGACCGATACTAACTGCCTATTGTAATACTGGTATGTAGTAATTACGGTAACTATGCTTGTATTGGTTTCGTATGTGTAAGTGGTAGTTACATCGCATGCACCATTAGCAGTAGAACCACTTGGAGGAGTATCAGCACCTAGCAGCGTAACATTTTGCACAGTAGAAGCTGGGGGTGGCTACTAATTTTGCTGATTTATCCAAATGAAACGTATAAGACGACAGAATGGACTCTCACAAGTCCTGACAACTAATGTGGCTTGTTCAAGTTGTTTATTATAGAAAACCTTTTCACAATATTTCTCTTGGCATAGTCCCCGTGCTGACGGGGAACGGATAAAATGCTATAGTTCACCATAATGCCACTCGCTTAAGACTGAGTGGCATTTTTACTTCGATATTTGAGGCTGTTCATAATTCTGTGTCAGGTTAATTTCACCGTTTTCTTGAGCATCACACGCGAGTTGCTGGGTCGCTTCCTCTTTGGGGGTAAAATCGGGCCTTATGGCAACTTTTTCCTGACCGGCCAACTGATGAGCGGGATTTCTTGTTTCGGGTGGAAGAGCTGCAACGAGGTAAAGGCGCGATGGCGTTGCTTTTATCTGCGGAGCAGCCACATTCAGCATCTGTCGCTGAGGTGATTGCTAGCAAGCCGATGCCGCAAAATATAGCCGCTGGGGCAAGGTTACGGTTTCGCTTGCGTGCTAACCCCGTTAAAGCCATAAAAGACTCTAAGCGGCTTGATAAAAATGGCGAAGCTAAAAGTATTCGTGTGCCGTTAATTCACGAAGAAGAACAGCTCAAGTGGTTGTTAAGAAAATTTGCTGGTGTTGCTGAGCTTGAAACAGCAAGGGTTTGGCAAGAGCCTGCATTATTTTTTCGTAAGCAAGATATGGGTGGTAAAATTCAACCAGTTTGTTTTGAAGGTGTACTTACCGTGTTGGATAACCAAGCTTTATTTGAGTTGCTTAGGCAAGGTATTGGCCCAGCGAAAGCTATGGGCTGTGGCTTGTTGTCGTTGGCTGCGGCCTGATGTTACTGCGCCGGGTGTAATAACCTAACTCACGGAGGATAACCATGGCAGCAAAACTCGAAGTATTGGATCAACAAATTGCGACTGATACGAGGGCGGGAATTGAGTATATCTGTATTACCGATATTGCTCGCTATAAAAACCAGAGTCATACGGATGATTTAATTCGTAACTGGTTGCGTAACCGCAATACCATCGAGTTTTTGGGAATTTGGGAGCAACTTAACAACCCCGATTTTAAACCCGTCGAATTCGACGGGTTTAAAAAGCAAGCAGGGTTGAACAGTTTTACTTTAACGCCAAAACAGTGGATTGAACAAACCGGTGCCATCGGGCTGATTTCCAAGGCGGGCCGTTATGGCGGTACCTATGCTCAAAAAGACATCGCTTTTGAATTTGCCAGTTGGATCTCAGTTGAATTTAAGCTGTATTTGATTAAAGAGTTTCAACGCTTAAAAGAACAAGAATTCCAGCAGCTTGGCTGGGATATCCGGCGTAACCTGGCCAAGGTAAATTACCTTATTCATACCGATGCCATTAAACAAAACCTGATCCCTGATACCTTAACCCCAGCGCAAATCAGTCATGTCTATGCAGACGAGGCCGATTTGTTGAATATGGCGCTGTTTGGCGTTACAGCCAGGCAATGGCGGGAGCAAAACCAAAATTCAAAAGGCAATATGCGTGATCATGCCAATGTTCATCAACTGGTGTGCCTGGCTAATCTGGAAACGATGAATGCCTATTTAATCCAGCAAGGCATTACCGCAACAGAGCGCTTGCAGCAGTTGAATGCGCTGGCCATTTCGCAAATGACGATATTAAGCCGCCAGGCGTTACCTTTCTCGAAGCTGCAAAACAGTGACGGCGGTAACTAATGGCCTTTATTCCGCTTAAACCTATACCGCTAAAAGAGCGTAACTCAATGCTTTTTATTGGTATGGGCCGTATCGATGTGAAAGACGGCGCCTTTGTGGTGATAGATGAAGTAAACGGCGAGCGGATGCATATTCCGGTAGGTTCTATCGCCTGTTTAATGCTGGAGCCGGGTACGCGTATTTCACATGCTGCGATGAAGCTGGCGGCAGAGGTAGGTACCTTAATTACCTGGGTTGGTGTGGGCGGGGTGCGGTTTTACTCAGCTGGCCAGCCGGGCGGGGCGCGCTCTGACAAATTGCTGTATCAGGCCAAGCTGGCGCTGGATGAACAACTGCGCTTAAAAGTAGTGCGTAAAATGTTTGAACTTCGCTTTGGTGAGGAAGCCCCACAGCGGCGCAGTGTGGATCAGCTACGCGGTATCGAAGGCGCACGGGTGCGGCAAACCTACCAGCTACTTGCGAAACAGTACGGTGTGCAGTGGAATGGCCGCAAGTATGATCCAAAAGACTGGGAAGCCGGTGACATAGCCAACCAATGTATTAGTGCTGCTACAGCATGTCTGTATGGCATTACGGAAGCGGCGATACTGGCCGCAGGTTATGCGCCAGCCATAGGTTATTTGCATACCGGTAAACCACTGAGTTTCGTTTACGATATCGCTGATATTATTAAATTTGATACCGTGATTCCTTTAGCCTTTCGCATTGCAGCAAAAAGCCCTTTCGCGCCGGAAAAAGAAATTCGTTTAGCCTGTCGTGATTTATTTCGCACCGATAAAACACTAAAACGGTTAATCCCATTAATAGAGGAAATACTGACCGCCGGTGAAATTACCCCGCCAGAGCCTTACCCCGATGCGCAACCGCCAGCATTACCTGAGCCGCCCTCAATTGGCGATACCGGACACCGGAGTAGCTAAATGAGTATGTGCATGATCGTAACAGAAGCGGTGCCACCAAGGTTACGCGGACGTTTGGCAGTATGGTTGCTGGAGGTAAGAGCTGGTGTGTATGTTGGCGATGTAGGGCAGCGCGTGCGCGAAATGCTGTGGCAACAAGTTGAAGGCATGGCTGAAGACGGCAATGTGGTAATGGCCTGGGCTACTAATACTGAATCAGGATTTGATTTTATTACCTACGGCAATAACCGGCGGCAACCTGTTGATTTTGATGGGTTAAGACTGGTTACCTTTTTGCCTGAGCCAGAAAAAAGCAATTAGCCAATTAGCTCTTTAACAAGCCGGAAAAATTGGTAGAAAAAAGCAGGCACTTTTTTCTATTATAAATCAGGTATATACTTTTAGTCTGTTCCCCGTAAGCACGGGGATAAACCGGTTCCAGAATACTGCTGGTGTGGATCAGTTAACTGTTCCCCGTAAGCACGGGGATAAACCGCATGCACAATCACGCTCAGCGCTTGAACACTACTGTTCCCCGTAAGCACGGGGATAAACCGCGCAGCATCACGAAACGCGTTCGCTAGCTTGACTGTTCCCCGTAAGCACCTGTCTCTTCTACACAAATCCCTCGGTTTGCCCCGGGGGATTTTTTTGAACCATTTTTAATTAACCTGATCTGATCCTGACCTTTTGTTTCAGATACCACATGCCATGTTTTTAAGTGAACCATCACTCTGGGCACAGAGCATTTTTCAGCGCGCAAAATTAGGGGATGTACGAAGGACCAAACGGCTTGTACAGTTGGCGGCTCAACTTGCAGCTCATACAGGACAATCTATCGTGCAATCTCTTT
>NZ_JAKKRK010000009.1:0-105332 GCF_025654545.1 Shewanella sp. SM20
GCCTGTTAAGCCCATTGGCCTGGAAGTTGTTATGGCTAAAGACGGAAAAAAGCCAACCGCCCGAACAAGTCCCCAGTGTGCATTGGGCTTATCTAAGATTAGGAAAACTCGCGGGCTGGAATGACAGCAAACGAAGCGGAATTGTGGGCTGGGAAAGGTTATGGCAAGGATGGTTTAAACTGCAAACCATCCTTGAAGGTTACCAGCTAGCCTTGTCTCTTGAGCAAAAGATGTGATCAAGAGACAGGCCCATGCAGGGCTTTTTATTGTCTTTATCACCTCAATTTATGCACAAGCACAGCATCGAAGCCTTAAATTTAGGCGACGATAGCATTTAAGTTGATTAACAGATAACCAATTGAATCAGTTGCGTGAATTTCCAGCCAAAACACGGGTGACAAGCGTAAGTAAGCTTAGTATACTTCCTCCCGCTTCAGGTAATGACGATTACCTTAAGTCGGCCCCTTAGCTCAGTTGGTTAGAGCACACGACTCATAATCGTTAGGTCCACGGTTCAAGTCCGTGAGGGGCCACCACCCGATTCAACAAAAAAGCCCATTGATTCAATGGGCTTTTTTGTATCTAAAAACTGATCTCCGCTAGTTATCACACAATATCCGTGTATTTACACATTCCCCTCGCTGAACTGTTTTAAATTTTTAGCCTATTCGATGTTATTTAAATATCCATAAAAATAGGCTCTTTGATAAGTGTTAAGCAGCAACACAATCAAAGAGTCTATTTAAAATCAATGAGCTAATTCCACAAATATCTGAGTGCTAGGTTTTTAACTTGCCTAACTGCTCATGTTGCTGCTTCACTAAGCTTGCTAAAACTACACTGCTTTGCTGTGCTTCACCCGCAAGACGTGCAAGTTCAGAAGCCGAATCAGAAATGCCTGTAATATTGCGATTAACCTCTTCAGTCACCGCGCTCTGCTCTTCTGCCGCTGCCGCGATATGGGTAACTTGGCCCGAAATTTCTTCAATCTGACTCACCATTGAGTTCAATGAGTTCAGCGCTTGCTCAGTTTGAGATACGGCCATTTGTGCCCGTTCAGCACCTTTATCTATGATGCCAGAAGCACTTTGAACTTCTTTTTGCAGTGCATCGATAAGAGTACTAATATCATTCGTCGAGCTTTGAGTCTTAGATGCCAGCGCACGGACTTCGTCAGCCACCACAGCAAAACCCCGTCCTTGTTCACCCGCCCTCGCCGCCTCAATCGCCGCATTTAGTGCCAGCAGGTTTGTTTGTGCGGCAATGGAGCTGATCACCTCAAGAATACGACTAATATTCATACTGCTGTCAGCGACTTTACTCACGGCCAGCTTAGCTTCCATTGACTCTTTAGACATAGTCGCCACAAAGCCCATCGCCTTAGTCAGACTTTCTTCACTGTGACGAATGTTGCGTGACATAGCTTCTGTTTCTGCAGCGGTTTGCTCAGACGCCTTAGCAACCTCAAGTGCGGTGGCACTCATTTGGTTTACGGCCGTTACCACACTCTCAATTTCACCATATTGACGATTGACACTATCACGTGTGAGCTGGGCAATTTTCGCTGAAGCTTGGCTTTCTTCCTGAGAACGACTCGCGAGGGTTTTAAGTTCGGCAATCAAGTTTTTCAGTTTATAAATAAAGGAGTTGAAACCTTTTGCTAACGCAATCAACTCTGCATGGGAGTCCACTTCTATCGATTGCGTTAAATCGCCATCAGCGCTTGCCAAGTGTTCTACACGGCCTTGGATCATCTTTAAGGGTGAAATAATGCTACGGATCACTAGGCTAATCGTAATCACAGCAGCAATCGACACGACAACACCGACCATGAGCAACAAACTTCCCAAGGAAGTTGCCATTTCATCCATATCATGATTCAACACAATCGAACTCTTGTACGCCTGTGCAGTCGGCACTTGGATCACTAAGGACCACTCGGCATTCGCTAAAGGGATCTTAATTGGGTAGGCAACAATAATTTCATCATCGTTAACCATGTAACCCGAGTTCTTGTGTAACGAGATGATTTGTGAGGCTATAGCTGGATTTATTGACTCAGCTAAAGGACGAGCCTTTTTGCTGTAATGACTTGCTGCAACCACTAAACCTCGGGTACTCAATAAAGTTACTTTCGCTTGCCCATCGTAGAGGCTCTTAGATAACTTATCGATAAGAGTTTGAAAGACTGGTAAGTTTAAATCAACACCGACCACACCGATAAACTGTTTACGCTTAAGCACAGGCACAGTTAGCGAGGTCATTAATGCTTTGTTACCGGGAGTGATTTCGTATAAATACGGCTCCATTAGACAGGGCTTTAGGGTTTCTTTACCGCATAAATACCATTCTGCATCACGGATCCCAAATTCATTTAGGCTAGTAAGATATTTTTCTGCCGAATCTTCAACCTGTTGATGTGCAACAGTGCCATTATCATCACGGGTATAGTAAACCTCTAGCACACCCGATGTCGTTACACTGTGGCTGGAATTAATATTCAGAAACTCAGTATCGAGCCCATCATAACCATTAGGTTCAAACTGGGCATACATGGAGGAAACTTGCGCATTCTTCTTAAGCACAGCCGCCACAGTGAGTTCTAAACGATCACGCTTTAAGGGAAGTTCTTCTGCCGTACTCTCAACCATACCGGCAAAAGAGTAAGGAATACGATAGGCTTCGTTAATAAATCCAGCGACCATTTCGCCATATTCACCGGCGCGGGCTTCGAGTTTATCCCGCGTTTCAGTTTGTAGGGTATTTTGAACTTGATCCGATAATTGTGCGTTTTGAGTCGACAGTGTCCACCATAAACTGATAGATAAAATAGCCACTATCGATAAAAATAATGCTGATGTAATCCACAACAACTTAGTACTGATGGACAAATGCTTCATCTAGTAAACTCCCAAGAGAACGACAATAGCGTAATTATTTTGATCTACTTTATTTTTATACTTTCTATACAGCATTAAAAATAGCACTTAGGGTAAGAATTACCAGTACTTAAGATAAAGAGTTGTCAATGGAATGTAAAACTTTTGAATGACTAAATTAAAAAAAGGCCAAATTCAAATAAATGAATTCAGCCTTTAATATCAAACACTATTCTTGATTGAGTCTAGGATTAGCGTCCCCACAACCAAGCGGCGCCACGCACTCCCGATGAAGCACCATAATAATTTTTAACAACGGGTGTATGGCACTCTCGGCCAACCACATATAGCGGCAAAATTTTTGGTAATTCGGTGTAAATAGCATCGATGTTAGACACGCCACCGCCAAGGACGATAACATCAGGATCCATCATATTGATCACATGGGCCAATGAACGGGCTAAACGGTCAATAAAGCGGTTAAATGCTTGAGTTGCCAGCGGATCTCCCGCTTGCATCATTTGGGCAATTTCAATACCGCTGTCAGCAACACCGCCCGCAGCGCGAAAGTCGCGAACAAAGCCTGTTCCAGATATAAACGTTTCGATGCAGTCTCTATTACCACAAAAACACGTCGTGGTATTAAATTCATCGGCTTTCATCCACGGTAAAGGATTATGGCCCCACTCACCACCAATACCATTGCCACCGTCATGTACTTGGCCTTTAATTGCGATACCAGCACCACATCCCGTTCCAATAATGGCACCAAATACAACTGACTTTCCTGCGGCAGCGCCATCTACCGCTTCTGATACGGCAAAACAGTTCGCATCATTAGCAATTTTTACTTTACGATTTAATCGAGTCCCCAGATCCACATCAAGTGGATGACCATTGATCCAAGTTGAATTAGCGTTTTTTACTAGGCCAGTAAAAGGAGAAACAACCCCAGGAATACCAATTCCGATAGTGGCGGTTTGCTGCAGGCTGTCTTCGACTTCAGTTACCAGTGCAACCAAAGCATTGACTGTCGCAACATATTCTCTCGGTGTCGGGATGCGTTTACGAAAGACTTCGTTACCATCGCTATCTAATGCGACTACCTCGATTTTTGTGCCACCAAGATCGATACCAATTCGTAACATTCATATACTCCGTTTAAATATATTTAACGCAAAGCGGTGCATTAACAACCTGATGCATATCTGCAACTGTAGAGACGCTGCTAGCTGCTAAGTAGAACTTTTCGTTTTAAAGTGATCTACATTAGAATTTCCAAGCGCACTATGCCTGCTGGACAAACAGCAATCAACCTCAATGTATTTAAATACACCATAGCGCATACCCGCACATGCCATTATCTGCTTATCCGATAGTACTGCGAATGTTCCTTGATTTATCCGCAGCAGAAAAACTTGGATAGAACTGTCCCCGCTTAAATCCACCTTAAAATTGATCAGGTCATTTGTAACAAAGTCTGTTTTTGCCTATGTCTGCCATTGGTTTGAATTGGTTATCGCCTTATACTTTTGAGCTCAAATATTAAAACAACAATGTTGGAAGCAAGCGATATGACTATTGGGACTGCTCCGGTAAGTAAAACACATTCATTTATGACTGTGTCTCTTATCGAATTATGGGAACGCTTTGGTTATTACGGCATGCAAGCGCTGATTGTGTACTTTATGGTGCAGCGCCTTGGCTTTGATGACTCACGTGCAAACTTAGTATGGAGTGCCTGTGCGGCACTTATTTATGTATCACCGGCAATTGGTGGCTGGGTTGGGGATAAAATCCTCGGCACCAAACGCACTATGCTACTCGGTGCGGGGATCCTCTCTCTGGGTTATGCGCTAATGGCCGTACCCACTGAAAATACGTGGTTTATGTTTTCAGCGCTCGGCGTGATTGTGGTCGGTAACGGCCTATTCAAGCCGAATGCGGGTAACTTAGTCCGTAAAATCTATGAAGGTGACGATTCTAAAATCGACAGTGCTTTTACCATCTATTACATGGCGGTAAACGTGGGTTCGACCTTCTCTATGTTGCTCACGCCTTGGATTAAAGATTACGTTAACGCCCAGTATGGTAACGAATTTGGCTGGCACGCAGCCTTTGCCGTGTGCTGTGTCGGTATATTGGTGGGGTTAGGTAACTATGCACTCATGCGTAAGAGTCTAGTCCATTACGGTTCTGAGCCAGACACTCGCCCAGTGAACAAGAAAAACCTCGCGATTGTATTGGGTCTATCCGCATTGTCGGTTGTCGCTTCAGCGATTATTCTTGAATACGAAGCTGTTGCGCGCGTCTTCGTTTATGCAGCAGGCGTAGCCGTATTGGCAATCTTCTTCCACTTGATCCGCACCAGCGAAACCAGTGAAAGAGCTGGACTGATTGCAGCACTGATCCTTACCGTGCAAACCGTGTTCTTCTTTATTTTCTATCAACAAATGTCAACGTCACTCGCGCTGTTTGCCCTGCGTAACGTGGATTGGGATTTTCAAGTTTTTGGTACCCACTTGTGGACTTGGTCACCTGCCCAGTTCCAAGCATTAAATCCATTATGGATTATGGTATTAAGTCCAGTACTCGCATGGAGCTATTCGTGGGCTGGACGCAATGATAAAGACTTTTCTATCGCGGCGAAGTTTGCCCTCGGTTTTGCCGTTGTAGCTATTGGCTTCTTTATCTATGGCTTTGCAGGCCAATTTGCCGTCAATGGTAAAACCTCTTCATGGATCATGATCTGGGGCTATGCCTCTTACTCTTTAGGGGAATTGCTGGTGAGTGGTCTTGGACTTGCCATGATTGCTCGCTACGTACCTGCACGCATGGGCGGCTTTATGATGGGTGCCTATTTCGTCGCATCAGGTATTTCCCAGTATTTGGGCGGTGTGGTTGCTAACTTCGCCAGTGTACCAAAAGATTTACTCGACCCACTGCAAACCTTACCCGTATACACAAGTCTGTTTAATAAATTGGGTATAGCCGCTGTGGTCTGTACCTTTATCGCACTTGCGGTATTACCTCTGATGCGTCGCCTGACTGAGACTCACCATTCACATAACAATGCTGCTGATCATGATATTAATGAAAGTGCTGCAGCATCGCTAAGAGATGTGAAAGCCGAGCAATAATGCGCGACTGACAATAGCAATTTATCTATTGCATAACATTTACTGCCGGTAGCCCTGCTATCGGCAGTTTTTTATCACTTCATTCAACATCGTTTATACCCTTATATTGCTACTCATAACCAAATGAGCTGTAGCAAACATCACCCAATCCCGCAGTAACTGGCCTAACGCTGAGTTGCTGAGAATAAGATCTTCAGTCCCACATTATCGGCCCTCACACGCGGATGACTTCAGCCCCTCGATTTGTTACAAAGCGAGTACACACTCAGTTGCATGGAGCTGCTCAAGTGCAAACTCAAATTGACATGACTAATGAAATAACGAAGGGTAAAGAGTTAGCCGTTCAAGCTTGAGAAGCCGTGTCGTTAACCCCATATCAATAACACTGAATACCTTTTATTCATCAAGACTGAGCCGTTAACGCTTTTTCTTAGCAATGAGCCTAGCAATGCAACAAACAATACGCCTAACACAGTTAGCGCCTCTTGTTGTCGCTAGCAAAAACGGCAGTCACTTGGAGACACTATGTCACAACAGACATCAATATTGGCCGATATTCCCTTCTCGCTATTGGAACTCGCGCCCATGCGCCAAGGCTCAACCGTGGGTGAAACGCTGCACAGCAGTTTGCAGTATGCCAAGGAAGCCGACAGATTCGGCTTCAATCGTTTTTGGTTTGCCGAACACCATAATATGCCCGGCATCGCCAGCGCGGCGACCTCGGTATTAATTGGCTATATTGCTGGCAATACTCAGCGTATTCGCGTCGGCGCGGGTGGGATTATGCTGCCAAACCATGCGCCTTTAGTGGTCGCCGAACAGTTCGGTACCCTTGAAAGCTTATATCCTGGTCGAATCGATTTAGGACTGGGCCGCGCGCCCGGCAGCGATCAAATAACCAGTCGAGCACTGAACCGTGATACCAGTCGCGCCGAACAATTCCCCGAAGAAGTCAGTGAATTACAAACTCTACTTGGCCCTTACAATGGTCGCCATGCAGTGCGAGCGATTCCCGGAGAAGGCACTAATGTGCCGATTTGGTTATTGGGCTCGAGTCTCTTTAGCGCACAGTTAGCGGCGCAGCGCGGTTTACCCTATGTGTTTGCGGGCCACTTTGCACCACGCTTTCTCTACGATGCGATTGAAATCTATCGCCGCGACTTTAAACCTTCTCAAGTGCTTGATAAGCCGTATGTGATGCTTGGCTTACCGTTAGTTGCCGCCGACACTGATGAAGAAGCGCAATTTCTGGGCACGACCTCAAAACAGCGCGTGCTGGCACTTATCCGTGGTCACGAGTTATGGCTAAAGCCACCAGTTGATACTATGGATGGCTTGTGGAGTGCGCAAGAAGAAACCTATGTCGATAATTTCTTAGGTTTATCCGTTACTGGTGGCCCAGCGACGATTAAGCATCGTTTGGAAATGATCGTCAAAGAACTCGGCGTGAATGAGTTTATCTTCACCAATGACTTGTATGATCTTGATAAACGCAAAAAAGCATTACAGATCCTAATGGATATTAAAAAGTAGTGATTCATTTAACTGAGGAGTGCTGAAAGTCACTGGCAGTAAAAACAGCCAACTCCAAAACAATCGCCCCAATAAAAATCCCGCCGAAGCGGGATTTTCATTATGTAAAACTGTCATCTAAAACAGCTTTATATCAAAGCAATATTAGCTTTTCAGTACGGCATTGAAGCTGGCTTTAAGAATACCAAGGCCTGCATCAATTTGTGCATCCGGCGCCGTTAATGGCACCAAAATGCGCAGCACATTACCGTAAGTACCGCAGGATAATAAAATCAATCCACGGTCACGGGCATCGCTCAACACTTGCGCGCAATAGTGCGGTGCAGGTTTGCCATCTTCCATCAATTCAATGGCGATCATCGCGCCTAAACCACGCACATCGGCGATTTGTGCATGTTCAACTTGCATCACATTCAATGCAGACTTAATGCGCTCACCTATGCTATTGGCGCGGTCTAACAGCTTTTCTTCTTCAAACACTTCAATAACAGCAAGCGCTGCGGCGCACGCTAACGGGCTGCCACCATACGTACCGCCAAGACCACCCGGACCAATCGCATCCATCACTTGCGCGCGGCCAGTAATGCCAGAAAGTGGGAAACCACCCGCGATAGATTTAGCAAAAGTCGTGATATCCGCAGCCACACCCATTTGTTCCATAGCGAAGAAAGTGCCAGTACGGCCTGCGCCCGTTTGCACTTCATCGGCGATCAGCATAATGCCTTCACGGTCGCACAGTGCGCGCAGGCGCTGCATAAAGGCGGGTGATGCGGCGTAGAAACCGCCCTCGCCCTGCACTGGCTCTAAAATAATGGCGGCGATATCACTTGGCTCGGCATCATTTTTAAAGATACGTTCAATCGAGGCCATAGCATCGTCATCGGACACGCCGTGCAGCTCGCAGGGGAACTCAGCGCGGAACACATTCGCCGACATCAGCCCCATACCTTTACTGTAAGGCGCGACTTTTCCGGTCAATGCCAAGGCCGCGATAGTGCGACCATGGTAGCCAGACGTAAACGCAATCACGCCAGCACGTTTGGTATAGGCTCGCGCCACTTTAACTGCATTTTCAACCGCTTCTGAGCCACTGGTAAATAATGCCGTCTTCTTAGCAAAATCCCCTGGCACCAATTGATTAAGCTTTTCACACACTTGGATATAGCTCTCGTAACCGAGCACCATAAAACAAGTGTGGGAGAAATTATCCAGCTGAGCTGCAACCGCCGCCTTCACTTTAGGGTGAAGATGACCGGTATTAAGCACGGCAATGCCGCCCGCAAAGTCAATAAACTCGCGACCTTCAACGTCCCACACAGTCGCATTTTCGGCGCGAGCGGTAAAAATAGGGTGAATTTGCCCGACACCACCCGCAACTGCGGCTTGGCGACGTGCCATCAATGAATCATTGGTTGTTGTCATTTAGTGTTCCTCACACGCCAAATCGGACCGTATTAAACGGACATGCAGATATACTTCATTTCTAAATATTCTTCGATGCCGAACTTAGAACCTTCACGGCCAAGCCCTGAAGATTTCATCCCACCAAAGGGAGCCACTTCCGTCGAAATCAAGCCAGTGTTGACCCCAACCATGCCGTATTCCAAGGCTTCGGCGACTTTCCACACCAGTGAAATATCGCGACCATAGAAATAAGCGGCGAGGCCAAATTCCGTATCGTTAGCTTGTTTAATCACATCGTCGACATCACTGAATTTAAACAGCGGCGCAAGTGGACCAAAGGTCTCTTCACGGGCGACAAGCATGCTTTTATCGACATTAGTGAGCACGGTTGGCTCGAAGAAATTACCGCCAAGGTCATGGACTTTGCCGCCAGCGACCACTGATGCGCCTTTGGCAATGGCATCGACAAGGTGACTTTGCACTTTTTCGACTGCGGCAGCATTGATCAGCGGGCCCGTTGTGACGCCCTCCTTGATGCCCTCTCCGACTTTGAGCTTGCCCACAGCAGTGCTGAGTTTTAGGGCGAATTCATCGTATACGCCATCTTGCACATATATACGGTTAGCGCAGACGCAGGTTTGGCCGGCATTACGGTACTTAGCGATCATGGCGCCTTCGACAGCGGCATCGATATTGGCATCGTTAAACACGATAAATGGCGCATTACCGCCTAATTCTAAAGATAATTTTTTAAGAGTTGGCGCACATTGCTCCATCAGCTTAATGCCGACATTGGTCGAGCCAGTGAACGACAGCTTACGCACTATCGGGTTGCTGCACATTTCATTACCAATCGCGACGGCATCGCCTGTGACCACACTGAACACCCCTGCCGGAATGCCCGCACGCTCGGCAAGTTCGGCCAAGGCTAATGCGGTAAACGGCGTTTGCGGAGCAGGCTTAACCACCATAGTACAACCCGCAGCGAGAGCCGGAGCCGCTTTGCGAGTGATCATCGCCGCAGGGAAGTTCCACGGCGTAATCGCCGCCGTTACGCCAACGGGCTGCTTAATCACCATCAAGCGTTTATCCCCTTGATGCCCGGGAATGGTATCGCCATAGATACGTTTCGCTTCTTCGGCAAACCACTCGATAAACGAGGCCGCGTAGGTCACTTCACCCTTGGCTTCCGCCAGCGGTTTGCCCTGTTCTGTGGTCATCAATAACGCGAGGTCATCACTGTTTTCATTAAGTAACTCAAACCAGCGTCTTAATTTAGCGCCGCGCTCTTTGGCTGTGAGCGCTCGCCAAGCTGGCAGCGCCGCTTCCGCCGCTTTAATCGCAGCTTGGGTTTCGACTTGCCCCATTACAGGGACGCTTGCAATCACAGCGCCCGTAGCAGGATTGGCGATGGCGACAGTCTCTTTCGACTCGGCATCACACCACTGCCCGTTGATATAACATTGTTGACGCAGCAAACTCGGATCTTTTAGCAACACAAGGACGTCCTCGCATTAGTGAGGCAATCACTTGCCTCGAATGAAAATAAATGAAACATACTAGATACCTAATTTGTCTCTCAAAGTGTAATACCAAGCTCCGATAGCACTAAAAGGGACGCGAAGTGCGTGACCACCGGGGAAGGGATAATGTGGCAATGCAGCAAAGGCATCGAAGCGCGTGGCTTGGCCATTAAGCATTTCGGCCAGTAACTTGCCCGCCAGATGGGTATAAGTGACACCGTGGCCACTGCAACCCTGTGAATAATAGATGTTCTTACCGATACGACCGACCTGTGGCAGGCGCGACAGCGTCAGTAGGAAGTTACCTGTCCAGGCATAATCAATCTTCACATCTTTTAATTGCGGAAAGGTTTTGAGCATGTTCGGAATAATGATCGACTTGATATCCGCCGGATCACGGGCACCATACACTACGCCGCCGCCGTAAATCATCCGCTTGTCGCCAGACAGGCGGAAATAATCGAGCAAATAGTTACAGTCTTCGACGCAGTAATCCTGCGGTAATAAGCTCGCCGCTAGATCGTCACTCAAGGGCTCAGTGGTTATCACTTGCGTGCCGCAGGGCATAGATTTCGCCTGCAGTTCTGGTAATAACTTGCCTAAATAAGCATTACCCGCCACGACCACAAACTTGGCTTTAACACTGCCCTGCGCCGTATGCACAACTGGGCTATCGCCTTCATCGACACTCAGCACTGCAGAGTCTTCATAAATCTTGCCACCGAGGGATTCGACCGCGCGCGCTTCGCCAAGAGCTAAGTTAAGCGGGTGAATATGGCCGCCGCTTTTATCAAGCAGACCACCGACATAGCGCTCAGTATTTACTACACCGCGAATACCTTTGGCATCGAGGAGCTCAAGCTGATTAACATGACCGTGGCTTTCCCACAGTTGCTTTTGATGGCGCAGATGACCCATTTGCTTTTCGTTCATCGCGGCAAACACGCCGCCATCTTTTAGATCGCATTGAATGTTGTACTTAGCAATCCGATCGCGGATGATTTTTCCGCCCTCAAAGGCCATTTGGCCAAAGAGTTTACCTTGTTCTTTGCCGACTGTTTTTTCAATAGTATCAATGTCACGGCTAAAACTATTGACGATTTGTCCGCCATTACGGCCCGAGGCGCCCCAGCCAATGCGAGCGGCTTCTAACACCACCACACTAAAGCCAGATTCTAATAAATGTAGCGCAGCAGAAAGGCCCGTATAACCCGCGCCAATCACACAAACATCGGCTTCAATCGATTCCTCTAGGCGCGGACGTTCAACCTTATCGTTGGCCGATGCCGCATAATATGATCCAGCGTGAGCTATGGCAGACATGTTGTTCCCTTGAATTCTAATGTTCATTATTTTAAACAGCCATCACATCCTACACCTTCAGAAAACGAAACACTAGCCAGAAAAGTGCAATAATTTACATTTTGTTTGATATTTCAAACACGCAATATTCTTAAGCGCAGCGATGTCATGCTAATGGTGTCGAGTCGCAGAACTGGCCTGCAAAGCGAAGCGGTGATGGGAGTGGTGACACTTAACAAGGGTGGCTTTGGCGATACCAAAGCCACCCCAAGATTAAGCTAACTAGTTCATCGGTGTGCGGTCGCGTTTCTCTGCCCGTCTTGCCATATACCAAGAAAGGAAAGCGATGAGTGAAACACACAGTATGATCAGCGTCGCTAAGGCATTGATCTTAGGAGAAACTCCTAAACGTACCGAAGAGAACACCACCATAGGCAGGGTCGTTGCACCAGGACCTGAGGCAAAGCTTGCGATCACTAAATCGTCTAAGGACAAACTGAATGACAACAACCAACCCGCCACCAGCGCCGGCGAAATCATAGGCACAGTGATCAAGAAGAAAGTCTTGAGCGGTGTTGCCCCTAAGTCCATTGCCGCCTCTTCGATTGACATATCAAGCTCGCGCAATCTTGAAGACACCACCACAGCCACATAGGCAGCACAAAATGTTGAGTGTGCAATCCACACTGTCATCATGCCACGCTCCCTAGGCCAGCCCAACAAATCTGCCATGTGCACAAACAGTAAAAGCAAAGACAGACCAGTGATCACTTCAGGCATTACCAGCGGTGCAGTAATCATGTTCGACAGGGTCAGTTTTGCCCATGAACGCTTAAAGCGTGTCATCACAAAGGCTGCCATAGTACCGATAATGACCGCCATAGTTGAGCTATAAAACGCTATCCGCAGGCTGGTCCATACGGCATCTAAAATCTGTTGATCTTGAAATAATTCACCATACCATTTAGGGGAAAATCCTCCCCATACCGTCACTAATTTAGAGTCGTTAAAGGAATAAATCACCAGCACTAACATAGGTGCATACAAGAAAAACAAGCCAAACCAGAGCATCACTGAAGAAAAGCTTAATTTTTTCATAGGTCTTTCTCCAAACTACGCGCCTGATAGCGATGGAATAAAGTGATCGGAATAATCAATAGACCCAACATCACAATCGCCAGTGACGAAGCCACAGGCCAGTCGCGGTTATTGAAAAATTCTTGCCATAACACTCGACCTATCATTAAGGAATCGGGACCGCCGAGTAGCTCAGGGATCACAAACTCACCCACGGCAGGAATAAACACCAACATAGAACCAGCAATCACACCACTTTTTGATAGCGGGAAGGTGATTTTCCAGAAGGTATTCAAACGGCTTGAACCTAAGTCAGACGCAGCTTCAATCAAACTCATATCAAGTTTCACTAAGGTGGCGTACAAGGGCAGAATCATAAAGGGTAAATACGCATAGATGATGCCGATATACACGGCAATATTGGTATTGAGGATCTGTAACGGCTCAGAAATAATCCCCAACCACATCAGTGAATTGTTGATGATCCCTGTGTTACTTAAGATCCCCATCCAAGCGTAAACACGGATTAAAAATGAGGTCCAAGAAGGCAACATAACTAACAGCAGCAGCACGGTTTGCAACCGCGCAGGGGCACGGGCAATGGCATAGGCCATTGGGTAGCCAATAATCAAGCAGCCCAAGGTCGAAATTAACGCCATTTTCAATGAGCTGAGATAAGCCATGTAATATAGCGAATCATCGAGCAACATCAAATAGTTACCCAAATGCAGGAAGATATTTAATACATCGTCAGCATATTGGAATGTTGCTTCATAGGGCGGAATAGCAATCGCCGCCGTCGAAAAACTCAGTTTAAGGACAATCGCAAACGGTAGGGCAAAAAACAACAGCAGCCAAGCGTAGGGAATACCTATGGTCCAGAAGCGGCCCTTAAGCCACTTTAATTTAATGGGTTTCTTCATGATCTCAACACCACGCCACTGGTGTCCTCCCAACTAATGAACACTTCGTCATCCCATGTGGCATGATCAGCTCGGCGTTCACGATTAGTCATACTGCACTGTACGATTTGACCATTCTCTAAACGAATGTAATAGACTGAAATACCGCCTAAATACGCGATATCATGCACGATTCCTTTCGCCCAGTTGTACTGACCTTCGGGCTGTTCACGGCTAATAATGGTCTTTTCGGGACGCACTGCTAGCCAAACATTCTTATCTTCAACGTTAGTCGTGACGCCATAACCGACATAAAAAGGTTGGGCCAAATCATTAGACTTAATGATCAGATGGTCGACTTCATCCACTTCAATCGCGCCACCAAACAAATTCACAGTACCGATAAACTCAGCAATCATGCGGCTGTTCGGGCTTTCGTAAATATCCATTGGCGAGCCAGTTTGAGCAATCCAGCCATCACTCATGATCGAAATTCGACCTGCCATTGTCATGGCTTCTTCCTGATCGTGGGTCACCATCACGCAGGTCACGCCGACACGCTCAAGGATTTCAACCACTTCTAGCTGCATTTGGGTACGCAATTTTTTATCCAATGCGCCCATAGGCTCATCGAGCAGTAATAATTTAGGTCGTTTCGCCAGTGAACGGGCCAGTGCAACACGCTGGCGCTGACCACCGGATAACTGATGCGGTTTACGCTTACCGTATTGCTCCATATGCACGAGTTTCAGCATATCTTGCACACGCTGTTCAATTTCGGCTTTAGGCAGCTTGTCTTGCTTCAAACCAAATGCAATGTTTTGTGCCACTGTCATGTGGGGAAACAAAGCATAGGATTGAAACATCATATTGATGGGACGTTCGTATGGCGGTAAATCGGTGATATCTTCCCCATCAAGGAAAATACGGCCAGAGGTGGGCTTTTCAAAACCCGCCAACATGCGCAGTAGTGTTGACTTACCCGAACCTGACCCGCCAAGTAAGGCAAAAATTTCGCCTTTATTGATAGTTAATGACACATCGTCGACAGCCCGCACGTCATCGAATAATTTGCTTACTCGCTCAATCTTGAGCAGTACTTTTTCTTGCGTCTTTGTTGTCGGTTTATTGGTGACGCTCGAGGTGATTGCCATAGTACTTCTCCACCCGAAAATGAGGCGTAGATACGCTCAAACTCTAGGTTCAACACGATTAATGAATGAAAAGTGGTTAAACAAACTGTGTCAAATCCTATACGTGGATTAACTATGCATAGGATTGGACATAGAAGTTTGCCAAGCTGGGGGCAAGCTAGGCTTGCCCCCTATCGACTATTGTCCTGACTTCACTTTGGTCCAAACACGGGTTAATACGCGCTGAATTTTCAAAGGACGAATTTCACCGATATAAAGTTTGTCTAACACTTCTTGTGGTGGATAGATCGCAGGATCGGTACGGATAGCCTCATCAACCAGAGGTTGAGCGGGATCGTTCGGGTTAGCATACGCCACATAGTTAGAGATAGGCGCTATGACTTCTGGACGTAGAAAATAGTTAATCAGCGTGAGTGCATTATCGACGTTCGTTGAATCAGCAGGGATAGCTAACATATCGAACCACAGATTGGCACCTTCTTTTGGAATGGAGTAGCCAATCTTATTGCCATTTTTTGCTTCTTCAGCACGGGCCTTCGCTTGGAATACGTCACCGGAGAAACCGTAAGCGACACAGATGTCACCGTTCGCTAAGTCAGAAATATAACGTGAAGAATGGAAATACGTCACATAAGGACGAATTTTTTCCAGTAGCTCACCCGCTTTTTCATAGTCTTCAGCCTTAGTACTGTTAGGATCTAAGCCTAAATAAATCATCGCCTGTGGCACCATGTCGTCGGCAGAGTCCAACATAGCAAAGCCACACTTAGAAATTTTTTCAGCGTATTTAGGATTGAAGATCAGTTCCATTGAGTTAAATGGCGCATCTTCCCCCACAGCGGCTTTCACTTTATCTATGTTGTAACCAATGCCATTGGTTCCCCATAAATAAGGCACGGCATATTGGTTACCCGGATCGGCTTTTTCAAGCAACTTCATCAGGGCTGGATTTAAATTTTTAAAATTAGGTAACTTAGCGCGGTCTAAAGGTTTGAAAGCACCCGCTTTGATTTGCTTAGCGAGAAAGTGGTTAGAAGGTACAACGATATCGTAGCCACTACGACCAGACAGTAATTTAGCCTCAAGCACTTCGTTACTATCAAATACATCGTAAATTACCCTAATGCTCGTTTCTTTCTTGAAGTTTTCTAAGGTATCTTCCGCGATATAATCTGACCAGTTATACACGCGAACCACTTCTTCCGCTTGGGCTACTGCGCTCGCAAATACGCTCGCAGTCACCAGCGCTAATGTGGTCATCTTATTAAATAGCTTCATGCTTTCTCCTTTCTCGGGTAGCAGAACTGCTTAAGCAAATTCTGACATTGTGTCACCGGGCTGCCCGGATATTGTTGTTATTTTCGACCAATGCTACACCTTAAAAACCGCATCGGCAGTCTCTACGGCATGATAACCATGCCTACTTTATATCTTGCTGCAATTTGTTAAGTATCAGGTTTCGTGCCAAATTTTCGAGGCATCGGTATTGCATTAACACTCAAAAAAATAGACTAGATATGACACTGCTTGTACATTTTGCAACATTAAGGCAAATGCCTCAAGTCCCTAAGCAATCGCAAAAAAACACTTAGATAAACACATTTTAAATATGACTAACAATTAGTTAGTAACGCTAGCAAGCGAACAACCTAAAATTGTTAAGCCTATTTTACTTCCCTTGCAGACAAGCAATGGAATTGAATAATCACTTTAACGGACAAGCCATTAAAAACCATCATATTATTTAACAAGCGAGTTGCACCAGTTAAGTGCAACCTCACTAAAACAGTGCACGCATCAGTATCGTTATGGCCAACGTTAACCCCTTATTCCTTGGGTTAACGCGGCAACACGGTCAGTGCAATCAATCCAAAACATTACACAGTGAGTAATAGGAATTCACGTTCCCATGAGCTGACAACACGGCGGAAGTTTTCAAGTTCAGCCTGTTTTACCGCCACAAATCCAGTGGTGAAGGATTCGCCTAAATATTGCTTACAGGCATCACTTTCTTCCATCGCCGCTAATGCTTCCTCTAATGTCAGCGGTAAACAATGGGTATTATTGCTACGGCTTTCATTGGCTTTACCTTGCACAGGAGTCGAAGGTTTTAGCGACTCAACCATGCCGATATAGCCACACAACAAGCTCGCGGCAATCGCCAAATAACAGTTAGCATCGGCGCCGGGAATGCGGTTCTCAATGCGACGGTTTTGTGGTGAAGATTCTGGAATGCGTAAACCACAGGTACGGTTTTCATCGCCCCATTCTAAGTTTACAGGTGCAGAAGTGCCGGGGAGGAAACGACGAAACGAGTTCGCATTTGGCGCCATCAGTGGCAGCAACTCAGGAATGAATTTTTGTAGGCCTGCAATATATCCCAAGAATAGCTTGCTCTTAGTCCCATCTTCATTAGTGAAAATATTCTTGCCCGTCTCTTTATTGATCACGCTTTGATGAATATGCATCGCACTGCCAGGTTCATCCGTCACGGGTTTTGCCATAAAAGTGGCACACACATCGTGCTTCAGCGCTGCTTCCCGTAAAGTGCGTTTAAAGATAAACACTTGATCAGCTAAAGATAATGCGTTGCCATGGCTGAAGTTAATCTCCATCTGTGCGGGACCATCTTCATGGATTAAAGTATCGATATCTAAACCTTGAAGCTCACACCAATCGTACATGTCTTCAAACATAGGATCGTATTCGTTGGCAGCATCAATAGAGAATGACTGGCGACCCGCTTCGGGGCGGCCTGAACGACCAATTGGAGGCTTTAGGGGTAAATCGTGGTCGTCACTACGACGAGTCAAATAGAACTCCATTTCGGGAGCGATAACAGGTTCCCAGCCCTGTTCGTCATAGAGAGACAACACTTTTTTCAATACGTTACGTGGTGAAAGCTCAATAGGATTACCCATTCTGTCGTAGCAATCGTGGATAACCTGTGCCGTGGCTTCGATGGTCCAAGGCAACATAAAAACGGCATTTTCATCGGGTACACAAACAAAATCGATGTCGGCTGCATCGAGCAAACTGTAGTAAATCTCTTCGTCGACAAAATCACCCGTCACAGTTTGCAACAACACACTTTCGGGCAAACGCATGCCTTTTTCATCGAGAAACTTATCGACTGGAGCAATCTTGCCGCGGGCGATGCCAGTCATGTCACTGATAACACATTCGACTTCTGTGATTTTTCGTTCTTTTAAAAAAGCGATTAGCTTATTCATTATTATTTCACTCGAGTTGTAGCCCTACGTCGGCATGCATCACCGAAGGCATTGAAAATGGAGAGGTAAAACGGATTCTCGCTCACCTTCCACTCTGGATGCCATTGCACACCGAGGGCAAATTCTTTAGTACCAATTACGGAGAAAGCCTCCACTAACCCATCTGGAGCATAAGCTTCTGGCCGCAACCCAACACCCAGACGCTCCACGCCTTGAGTATGTACAGAGTTAATCTCTGCAGAGTTACGGCCCCAGGCCTCGTAAATAAGCCCCCCGGGCTCAACAGTAATACTGTGAGAAGCCCCATACTGCACATCTAAGGATGCGGTTTTATCTTCTCGATGTTCAATAAAGCCACCCACCTCATGGAGCTTCTGATGCAAACTGCCACCAAAAGCCACATTCATTTCTTGAAAACCGCGACAAATACCTAATACAGGTACCCCAGCAGCAATAGCAGCGTGGATCAGCGGCAAAGTTGTCGCGTCACGTTTAGGATCATGGTGTGTACCAAGCTCACTCGGCTGGCCTGCATAAAGATGGGGTTCTACATTAGAAGGAGAGCCAGTAAACAAAATACCGTCAAGACGCTCTAAAATAGCGTCTATCGGTAAATCGCCACCTAAAGATGGGATCACTAACGGCCAGCCTTTCGCGCCATTAACTACGCCTAAAAGGTATTTTTCACCAACAATATTAAAGGGGTGTGATCCCAATTGTTGATTGCATGCAATAACACCTATGAGGGGTAAATCGGCTGACATATCTCACCTTTAGAATTGATTTTACTAGCATAACGAACACTTTGCCTTTAAATGTTCATTTTTTCACACAGTACACCGAAATTTAGCACTAGGCAAGAGGTTAAACACTTGTTAAAGATTATTTAATCCACTTATTCTTAATAAGCATAAATAACATGTAGTTAAATGTATATTTTTCCCATTTCACGCTAATTCATGTATATAAACCGGCGGTTACACCAGCATAAAGCTCACTTTTTACAGGGTAAATTAAACCGTATTCGAACCAAATTTGAACCAATATTATTTACACAAAGAAGAGGATACATAACCAATATGACAGGGTTAAAAAGTAGGTAATACCAATCGTATTAAATATCTGTTCATTCAGCGGGAGTTCAACGCGCTTTAGACAAGGCGAAGGCTTGAAGGCATAGTGGTGCTCTGTCGAAAGCCTTAAACGCAGTATAAAGTGCGTTGCCATGTAGTGAACATCAGCCGCCCTTCGGGAGCCTCACTGGCATGCCACTCCCGTGTTGCATTGACTTAAAAGGGAATGACCATTTCTGCGTCAATGCGCCTTGGATTGAAATGCCTGTGAGGCTCTGAACTGATGAGATATTTAATGTGATTGGTATAAATCCGCAGGAATGTTGAATAACAGTATTACGCCACTCACCTTTAGCTAATAAGTGGCCTAATATGTTGAATAATAGGGTAAGTTAATGACTTAATTAGAAGTTTGCAGGCGTAGTCGCACTCACAAGGCGACAAGGTTCATCGAAGGGATTGCGGAATCTATGGGGTAATTCACTGTTAAAATAATAACTGTCACCCGCTTCCAAAATATACACTTCATCCCCAACAGTGAGTTCGAATTTACCTTCTATCACCATAGCGGCCTCTTCACCTTCGTGCTTTAGCATCTCTTCACCCGTATCTGAACCGGGTGGGTAAATCTCATTCATCACTGACATTGCACGGTTCGGGTAATCACGGCCAATCAGTTTAAATTCAAGTGGCCCAGTACCGATATTCAGTAATTCATTGGATCGATAGACGACCTTTTGCTCACTATCCGTTGAGGCTTCAATGGAGAAAAAGTCCACTAAAGACATCGGGATACCCGACAGCACTTTTTTTAAAGAGCTGACTGACGGGCTAACACTGTTTTTCTCGATCATTGAAATCGTACTGTTAGTCACACCAGCACGTTTGGCTAATTCTCGTTGAGATAAGCCTTTCATTTTTCGAACAGTTTTGAGGCTGGCTCCAATATCCAAATTTCACATCCCCCTAAAGGCTCGGGTCAATCCCGATAGATGACGAACAGGTTGTTCAGGATAAACACCATCCAGAACGCATTTTCGCCCAAAAAGCGCGTGTTTTACTGCTTTCATTGTATTCTACATAAAAAGCGTGTTAAATAAAACGAACACTTTTTTGCGTCATGTTAAAAGTGTGATGAGTATACTGAGACAAGTCCAATTTACAATAAAAACAATTTTTGGGAGCCATAATGGCAAGCAAACCTCCAGTGCACAGCGAACAGTATCCACACTCTTATTATGTTGATACTGCTAAAGAAATTTACGCGCACCCACAACTCGAAGGCAATATCAGTGCCGATGTCTGCATAGTGGGCGGCGGCTTTAGCGGTATCAATACCGCCATAGAACTCGCACAGCGCGGTATGAGTGTTGTGCTGTTAGAAGCGAGGCGAATTGGCTGGGGCGCATCGGGGCGTAATGGCGGCGAACTCATTCGCGGCATAGGCCATGACCCTACACAATTTCAAAGTGAAATAGGCACTGAAGGTGTTCAAGCAATTCAACAGATGGGCTTTGAAGCCGTCGAGATAGTGCGAAATCGCATACGAGAACACAGTATCGACTGTGATCTGCAAATGGGTTATTGCGACTTAGCGGTAAAACCTCGTCACATGGATGAGCTTGAAGAAGAATTTTGCGCACTCAAGGCCATGGGTTATCAGCAAGAAATCAAGCTGTTAACTAAGGCGCAATTAGGTGAAGTCATAGGCTCAGACTTTTATCAAGGCGCGCTAGTTGATATGGGTAGCGGCCATTTACACCCGCTGAATCTTGCTCTGGGTGAAGCTCGCGTCGCCCGCAATCTCGGCGCTAGGTTGTTTGAGTACAGCGCTGCTGAAAAAATCATTCAAGGCGCCAAACCTAAGGTCATTACCGCTAAGGGCGAAGTCACATGCCAATACGTAGTGCTGGCGGGCAATGCCTATATCGGCCACAAACTTAATAGCTTTGTAGGGGGGAAAGTATTACCTGCTGGCAGTTATTTATTGGCAACAGAGCCCTTAACTGAGGCCCAATGCGCGAGTATTATCCCGCAGAATATGGCCTTCGCGGATATGCGAATTGCCCTAGATTACTTTCACTTATCGGCAGATCGTCGTTTGCTGTTTGGCGGCCTTTGTACCTATTCGGGTAAAGATCCGAAAGACATTGAAGCGGCACTGAGACCGAATCTTGAGAAGGTTTTCCCGCAATTAAAAGGGGTACGTATCGATTATGAATGGGGCGGCATGATAGGTATCGGTGCTAACCGTATGCCACAAATTGGTCGCCTTCCCGATGCAAATAATATTTTTTACGCCCAAGCCTATGCGGGACACGGCGTGAATGCCACTCACACGGCGGCAAAACTGCTTGCCGAGGCCATTTGCCAACAGGCGGGACATTTCGATGTGTTTGCTAAAATCAAACACATCACCTTCCCCGGCGGCCCGACGTTCCGCTCACCTATGCTCGCTGCAGGCATGCTGTATCACAGATTTAAGGACTTGTTTTAAGTCGCTTGTTACGCCTTGCCCACAGGATAAAAGGGATAGACCCAAGATAATGCACGACTAAAGCCACCAAGACGCCAAAGCCAATACCACTAGAAGTTAAAGGTATCCCTGGCTTAAAGTTGCTGATGGTTTTCTCAAGATAATCAAAGCGAACAGGGTTAAACATATAGGCAGTTTTCTCAAACAAATTGCCCGTATTAAAGATCGCCACGCCCTGTGTTAACGCTTTATAAAGCGCCAGTGTCTGTACCTTTTGCTCAGCGTCGGCACGCACACTTGGCTCCTCATTTTGCTGGTGGCTGGCAATCATGGCATCAACATCGGCGTAATGATATTCCTTAGCCGTTGCCTCGTAACCTTCTACCTGCCATCGAGTCGATTCATAAAGGCCTGATAAAAATTGCTGATAATGATCAGCCAGTTGTGGTAACTGTAAGGCAATCACTAAAATAAATCCAAATACCAACTTGTCGATCAATCTCGCTATCAAAGGTTTCTCCTTGGCATTTCGCCAAACGACGTAAAAGTCACATGATGTTCAACAAAAACCACGCTAACTTAATTAATCTACAGCACTAATTTCAATGGTGATACTCAATTAACACTCTATCGGCAGATCGTTACGGCTGCCCCAATCCGCCCATGAACCGTCATAGAGGATAGGATTTTTATGCCCCGCGGCGACCGAAGCTAAGATCAAAATACACGCCGTAATCCCAGAACCACAGCTGAATATCCTTGCGGATTTATCCGCTGCTAGCCCTTGATAAATAGACTGTAGCTCACTGGTCGTTTTGATTTTATTGCCATCGAGCACTTGAGCGAAGGGTAAGTTAACAGAACGAGGAATATGCCCTGAGCGCACACCGGGGCGCGGCTCACTCACTTGCCCTAAAAAGCGTGGCGCACCACGGGCATCGACAATCGCCGTTTCGGCATCTTCAATTCTTGATAGGACAGCTTGCGCATCCATCACAAGCTCAGGGTGGTATTGCAGCACATCCGCCAAAGTATCGATATCCGTCGGGCCATAATCGACGCCTTCGGCTTGATAACCCGATGAGGTAATGCGGTCTTCTTCAATCCATTGAGGCAAGCCACCATCAAGCACATAGACTCGATTAAAGCCCATGACTTTAAAGGTCCACCACGCCCGTGGAGATGAATAAATGCCTTGGTTATCATAGATAACAATAACACTGTCGACCTCAATCCCAAGTTGGGCTATCCCTTGGATGAATTGCTCAAACGTCGGCAAGGCATGAATTTGGGTTGAAGTCTTATCGCAAAACACATTTTCCAAGTCGAATCGACGTGAGCGCGGAATGCAAATAGGCTCATCGTAAACTAGGGGTTCTTTACCAATAACGGTTTCCATACTGGCATCGAGTAAGACTAAATGGGGATCGGTGAGGTGTGCTTCGAGCCACTGCGTACTAACAAGTGGGTATTCCATAGCGGGTCCTTTTACTGTTATCCAAATCTGCCGATAGTCTCTCACCAAATGCCGTAAAGCCCAAATATCAGCTTAACAAATTGTCTGCTTTGGGATTTTATTTAAAAGCGCCGGCTCGGTTTTATGCGCTCAATTATTAGTGCATTCAATCATTAGATTGCGACGAAGCCGTGTTTTGAAGAGAGTGCTTTCAAAACGATCCTGTTGATATGGCCGTGTTCGAGATAGCCGTTTTCGCAAAAGTCCGTTTCGAGACAACTGTTTTCAAAATAGCCGCTATTTAATGACTTCTATTTTCACGTCAATCAAGCCAGAAGAAGTATTGCCTATACTACTGAACGCCGATTTAGACAGATCAATAATGCGGCCACGCACGAAAGGCCCTCTATCATTGATTTTCACAATCACACTTTTGCCATTATCGACATTGGTGACCTTAACACTCGAGCCAAAGGGTAACTTTTTATGCGCTGCTGTCTTTAATTTATGTTTGTAAAGTTCACCGCTGGCCGTCTGCTTATTCTGATGTTTATCCCCATAAAAGGAAGCCTGACCAGCTTCAGTGAATCCCACCCAGTTACCATTTTCACCCGTCTGCATTGAAGAACAGCCGGCCAAAAAGCTTAGCAATGCCAGTACAGCTAGTTTGACGACATTGAACTGCCTAATTGGGTTTTGAAGTGCATTCACATGACACCCTCTCTAATGAGTGAACGCTTTGCTGACGAGTGATAGGCTCAGCAAAAATCACAGGGAAATAACGAACAACCTTAGATGGCAAAGCTCAAGACCTGCATCCTAAAAGATCAAAATAAGAAACAATAAATTTCCACGAGGCTACAGCAGTTGCACGCTAAAATCACGTATTTACAGGTGAATGCTCTTACGTTGAGATAAAATATGCAGTCATAACGAGGCTTTGTTTCCTAATTTAGATCGGTAAACAAAGCCCTAACGAGTTAACACTTCATGGATAATCTCAAATTTGGGTTCTTTACCACTTGGCCATGTAGGTTTCTTTATGGGGTTTTCAAAGGTGGTCAGCCAAATATCAAGATCACTGGAACCAGACAAACAACCCATAAACGCAAAATACATTCCACTATTTATCATGTGACGGGCAAACTGAATAGCGTCTTCAAGAGTGCCCTCTTCCCAGTTATGTGTGAACGTTTCATCATCCCATACCCATTTAATGGGGACTCCACTTTCATCACAAGCGAAGAACCTTACATTTCGATAACCTTTACTTGCTGTTTTTAGAGAATTTATAAAACTTTCTCTGGTGTTATCAAATCTTTTTTTGAACTCTTCAATATCTAGATCTTTGCTAATAAAGTTCTTCATACTTGCCCTAGAGATAAATACTACCAACGGTATGACATAACCACACACAAAAAATTCTATCCAATGAGCCCAGTGACTGATGTCGTTTAGCTCTGTTAGAAGCTAATTATGCCAAAGATTGGTATTCATTGCTGCCATTATGAAAGAACCTAATTTCGATACATTTTATTTCTTTTTTAGAGGAAATTAATTGCTCCACGAACCAAATATAACCGATTTCATATAGCTTATTTTGTAGGGAGAACAAATCATCTTCTGGCATATTTTCTATATCAACATTCAATAATTGATACCAATTAAAGGCTTTAAATTCAGAAACATCCTCAAACTCACATACTGCGGTTAAAAGCCATGCGCCATTCATCATAGAGGCGATGTCGACAAAAAAATCGCAATATGCCTCACCTTGATTCTTACAAGAAATCGCATATTCCCTAACAAGTTCCATAAAATCAGATTTGTAACTATCGAGAGCTTTACTGACGATTGCCCCAAACTCTTCTACGTTGTTCATACTTGCCTTCTTATTCAATGATCTAAGCACCCTATAATATCACAAATAACTTACAACACTTTTCACACTATGCCACTACACTATGACTAAATGCATTAATGGTAATGTTTGAAAGCCACAAATTTATAAGCGATAACTTACGATATTTATGAAGCAGATAAAAATGGAAGTAAATTGAGATATTAATGGGAGTGTTTAAAGTCAATATTCTATCGGGTATAAGTGAGCAACAACATTACGAACCAATACGGTAACATGTTATTCACGGTAACAGATGCAGATTTTACAAGTAAAATATGGCTTAGAAAAAATGGGGACGGCTTGAGCTCCAAAAAATAAAAAACCTCTTTCCATGTACTATGAAAAGAGGTTTTAGTATTGAGCGAAAGCGGCTCCTTCTTTTATATAGACAAAAAAGAGCGGTTATAAAAACAGAACGCTTATAGCACGATCCAAGTCGCTTTCAATTCTGTGTATTTGTCGAAGGAGTGCAGAGATTTATCTCGGCCATTACCTGACTGTTTATAGCCACCAAATGGCGCTGTCATGTCGCCGCCATCGTAATGGTTGATCCATACCATGCCAGAGCGTAGGGCTTTGGCGGTTTTATGGGCCTTGCTGATATCCGAAGTCCATACGCCAGCGGCTAAACCGTAGATGGTATCGTTGGCTATTGATATCGCTTCTTCCATGCCATTAAATTCAATAACAGATAACACAGGGCCAAAGATTTCTTCGCTGGCAATTTTCATCTGATTGTTTACGTTAGAAAATACCGTTGGCTGCACATATACACCGCCCGTATCGGCCATAACTTGGCAGCCACCGTGGACTAAGGTTGCACCTTCGTCTTTACCCGCTTTGATGTAACTGAGTACTGTATCTAACTGTTGTTTATCGACAACGGCGCCGCTCACAGTGGCGGGATCGAGTGGATGCCCCGGATGCCATGAGGCTAACTCCTCTGCGATAAGCGCGATAAGCTCATCTTTCACCCCGGACTCCACCAGCAAACGCGAACCTGCGGTGCAAACTTCACCTTGGTTAAAAGCAATGGCTTCGGCAGCAGCAACAGCAGCGGCTTTGAGATCTGGCGCGTCATTAAAGACGATATTAGGGCTCTTGCCTCCCGCCTCTAGCCACACGCGTTTCATGTTCGACTCACCAGCGTAAATCATTAATTGCTTGGCAATTTTGGTGGAACCTGTGAAAACCAGCGTATCCACATCCATATGCAACGCTAAGGCTTTACCCACAGTATGACCAAATCCTGGCAACACGTTGAGTACGCCTTTTGGGATCCCAGCTTCAATAGCCAGTTGCGCCATACGGATAGCCGTTAAGGGTGACTTTTCAGAGGGTTTTAATACTACACTATTACCCGTGGCCAGCGCGGGCCCGAGCTTCCAACACGCCATCAGCATTGGGAAGTTCCACGGAACAATCGCGGCGACAACCCCCACAGGCTCACGGGTGATCATGCCAATTTCATTGTGAGCCGTTGGCGCGAGTTCATCGTAAATTTTATCAATCGCTTCGCCAGACCAGCGAATCGCACGGGCAGCACCCGCCACATCCACCGCTTTGGAGAAACGAATTGGTTTACCCATGTCGAGGGTTTCTAACAGCGCGAGCTCATTGGCATTTTCCTCCAGTAACTCGGCGAAACGTATCATCACTTGTTTGCGCTTTACCGGAGACTGCTGCGACCAAACACCAGACTCGAATACGCTGCGGCCATTAGCAACCGCAAGATTAGCATCTGCAAGATCGCAACTCGCCACTTTTACCAACAAGCGACCATCGATAGGACTAATACAATCAAAGGTGTTACCCGAAACGGCATCTTGGTATTCACCATTGATAAACGCCTTACCATTAATAGACAGGCTGGCAGCTAGACTTTCCCATTCGCTGCGTTTCTTCGGTGTGCTCATGATGACCTCTTAATAATTCGTATAGGTGTGGTTTATCGTTCATCGACAAGAAAATAGTGGTCTGTGACGACTTTAACGCAAATGCTAAACATCATCACAGTCATAATCCGAGCTTCAGGTTACGCTGTTTAAGCAATAAAATTCAATATTTTTTACAAAAATAGCTTTTTTGCCACAAATAACTGCACACAACTCTTCCATGTTCATTATTTCTAACATAGCATAGCAAATATTAGCCACCCTAAAACAAGACCTGAAAATACAGGACAAGGTAGACACTATGGCCGATTTGCCGCTCAATTCCTCAAGCGCACCCTCACTTGAACATTTCTGGATGCCTTTTACCGCTAACCGCCAATTCAAAGCCAGTCCGCGGTTACTCGCCAAGGCCGAAGGCATGTATTACACGGATATTGATGGTAATAAGGTATTAGATGCCACCGCTGGTTTATGGTGTTGTAACGCAGGCCATGGTCGCAAAGAAATCAGCGAAGCGGTCAGCAAACAAATTAAAGAGATGGACTACGCGCCCTCCTTCCAAATGGGTCATCCGATTGCCTTTGAACTTGCCGAGCGCTTAGTCGAGCTCAGTCCTGAGGGATTGAACAAGGTCTTCTTTACTAACTCAGGTTCTGAGTCCGTCGATACTGCACTTAAGATGGCACTTTGCTATCACAGAGCCAACGGTCAAGCCTCACGCACCCGCTTTATCGGCCGAGAAATGGGTTACCACGGTGTAGGTTTTGGCGGTATATCTGTCGGTGGATTAAGCAATAACCGCAAAGCATTTAGTGGCCAATTATTGCAAGGCGTCGATCACTTACCGCACACCTTAGATATCCAAAATGCGGCATTTACCCGTGGACTCTCGCACTTTGGCGCTGAAAAAGCCGAAGTATTAGAACAACTAGTGACCCTGCATGGCGCCGAGAATATTGCCGCCGTGATCGTTGAACCAATGTCAGGCTCAGCAGGGGTGATATTGCCGCCACAAGGTTACTTAAAACGTCTGCGTGAAATCACTAAAAAGCACGGCATCCTACTGATTTTTGACGAAGTCATTACCGCTTTTGGCCGCGTTGGCGCCGCTTTTGCGAGTCAACGTTGGGGCGTTATTCCAGACATGATCACCACTGCTAAAGCCATCAATAACGGCGCCATCCCTATGGGCGCAGTGTTTGTGCAAGATTTTATCCACGACACTTGCATGCAAGGCCCCACAGAACTGATTGAGTTTTTCCACGGTTACACCTATTCAGGTCATCCAGTCGCAGCCGCCGCCGCACTTGCCACACTATCGATTTATGAGAATGAGCAATTATTCGAACGTAGTTTTGAGCTTGAGCGCTACTTTGAAGACGCCGTGCACAGCCTCAAAGGGTTGCCGAATGTGATTGATATCCGCAACACAGGCTTAGTGGCGGGGATTCAATTCTCCCCTAACGCTCAAGGCGTGGGTAAACGGGGTTACGGCGTGTTTGAACACTGCTTCCGCCACGGCACTTTAGTGCGAGCCACGGGCGACATTATTGCCATGTCACCACCACTGATTGTCGATAAACGCGAGATTGACCAAATGGTTAATAGCCTAAGCGATGCCATTAACGCCGTTGGATAATAGTACCAGCGGTTCGTTCCACTCTTACATTTAACACCCCGCTGCGGCGGGGAACATCAAAGGTTAACTATGCTCAAGATCACTCACTTTGTTAATGGTCAGCACACTCCTGCCAGTACCAGAACCCAAGATATTTTTGAACCTGCCACGGGTGAACTACGTGGCCAAGTCTCACTAGCAAGCGAAACCGAAGTCGGCGAAGCCATCGCGATCGCTAAAACCGCCTTTGAAACCTGGTCGCAAGTCACGCCGCTCAACCGTGCTCGAGTGCTGTTTAAATTCAAAGCCTTAGTTGAGCAGAACCTAGATGAAATGGCGCAGCTTATCACCCGCGAGCACGGAAAAGTGATAGACGATGCTAAGGGCGAGTTGATCCGAGGTCTCGAAGTGGTCGAATTTGCCTGTGGTATTCCGCACTTGCTTAAAGGTGAACACACCCAGCAAGTGGGTGGCGGCGTCGATTCTTGGTCAGTTAATCAAGCTTTAGGTGTTGTCGCAGGCATAGCGCCCTTTAACTTCCCCGTGATGGTTCCCATGTGGATGTTCCCAATCGCGATTGCCTGCGGTAACACCTTTATTATGAAACCCTCGGAAAAAGACCCAAGCTCGGTGATGCGTATTGCTGAGCTGCTTAAAGAAGCGGGGCTTCCCGATGGCGTGTTTAACGTGATTAACGGCGACAAAGAAGCCGTCGATACCTTACTCACCCATAAAGATGTGCAAGCGGTGAGCTTTGTAGGCTCAACGCCGATTGCCGAATACATCTACAGCACAGCCTCTAAACATGGCAAACGCGTGCAAGCCTTAGGCGGCGCGAAAAATCATATGTTACTCATGCCAGATGCAGATTTAGATCAAGCCGTTAGCGCCTTAATGGGTGCCGCTTACGGCAGTGCTGGTGAGCGTTGTATGGCAATTTCAGTCGTACTCGCGGTAGGCGATGTGGGCGATGCGTTAGTGGAAAAACTGCTACCGCAAATCCAAACCTTAAAAGTCGGCAACGGCCTGACGCCAGAGATGGAAATGGGTCCGCTGATCTCAAAACAACACCTTGCCAAGGTCACCCAATATGTTGAAGCCGGTGTGCAAGAAGGTGCAGTGCTGCTGGTCGATGGCCGTAAACTGAGTGTTGAAGAAAATCCACAGGGCTATTTCCTCGGCGCCTGTTTGTTCGACCATGTCACGCCAGATATGAGCATCTACCGCGAAGAAATCTTTGGCCCAGTGCTGGCGATTGTGCGCGTGAAAGATTACCCGACGGCGCTTGAGCTGATTAACCAACACGAATTTGGCAATGGCACGGCGATTTTCACCCAAAGTGGTGAAGCGGCGCGGCATTTCTGCCACCACGTGCAAGTCGGTATGGTTGGGGTGAATGTGCCGATCCCGGTACCAATGGCGTTCCACAGTTTTGGCGGTTGGAAGCGTTCACTGTTTGGGCCGCTGCATATGCATGGCCCCGATGGCGTGCGTTTTTATACTAAGCGTAAGGCAATTACTGCCCGCTGGCCGGTGGGTAAACAGACTCAAGCCGAGTTTGTGATGCCAACGATGAAATAGCCGAATATCAGCTCAACAAGGAAATCGCAAATGACTGTGAGTATCAACGCCATTATTCGCTTTGCTACGGCGCAAACACCCGTCGAAACCTACCAGTTACCGGCGGAAAAGTTGTTAACTGGCAATCCAACTCAAGGGCTAGAGAATCATTATTCTAGCCCTTGTGATCAATTTCACAGTGGGATTTGGCAAAGTGAATCAGGCGCTTGGAAAATAAACTACACTGAATACGAGTACTGCGAAATCCTCGAAGGGATAAGTGTTATCACAGATCTTCAAGGTCAATCGCAGACTTTCACTGTGGGCGACAGGTTTATTATACCCGCGGGTTTTCAAGGCACTTGGGAAGTCGTGGAGCCCTGCCGCAAGGTTTACGTCATTTTCGAACAAAAGTGAGATCAACGAGGCTGATGTTAGCCTCAAAAAAGCTAAGTTATCTTAGCAATAACTCGCCATGAGGTCACAGCAACGGGTTTTCCTAGGCTGTTGTTTGGCAAACCAACGGATGCACTAGCGCGATTGAATAACCATGGTCGCCAGTAACACGTCCGAGTCAACAAAGAAAATGGGAGAAATACCGTGCATAATAATCTGAAAAAAAAACGGCTGGTACAGCTTGTCGGACTCGCGCTAACCACGACCCTATTCTCCGGCATTGCCGCCGCCGAAGTGACAGGGGAAATTAGTCTTACTAACGACTATCGTTTTCGCGGCGTATCACAAACCGCTGGCGATCCTGCCCTGCAAGGCGGTATTGATTGGAGCTTCGACTCAGGTTTCTCTGTCGGCGCTTGGGCAAGTAACGTGGATTTTGATGAGCCAGGTTATAACGGCCCAGCGATCGAATACGATTTCTATGTCGCCTATGGTGGTGAGATCAACGAAGATCTGACCTACGACATCACCCTTAACCGTTATAACTACTCAGGCGAGAGTGATATAGGTTATTTCGAAGTGATTACGGGTATGGAATTTAAGGGCTTTCGCCTAGCCTATTGGTTTACCAATGATTACGGTGGTACTGACTTAGATTATCACTATGGAGAGCTAAACTACTCCTACGAATTTGTTGAAAACTGGAGTCTCGATCTGCACTACGGCTATAACGTGGGTGATGCCTTAGATGATGGTGAAGGTTTTGATAGCTACTCTGATTACTCTGTTGGCGTATCGACCGAATTGGCAGGCTTTGGGCTTTCTCTCGCTTGGTTAGGCACAGATCTCAGCGGTGACCAAAAGGTCTCTGATGGCGCATTCAAAAACTCAGATACCGTGCTTGCGAGCGTAAGTTACGCGTTCTAATTTCGCCTTAGGTTAGATTAACTAAGACACAAAAAAGCCCTCATCATCGAGGGCTTCTTTTTAGCTGTTCAAACAGACTTGACTACCAACTACGCATCTTATGGCCTTTCACCGCGTAGAACAGGATGAACAGATAACAGGGCAACATCACAATATAACCGCCCTGCATGCCCATATCAGTCGCCGAGCTCATTAAGCCCCAAGACACTGGACCAAAGGCGCCACCAGCAATCCCCATGATGAGAAGCGCTGAACCTGTACTGGTCAATTTGCCCATCCCAGACAAGGCTAGCGGCCATACTGCAGGCCAAACGATCGCATTGGCTAAACCGAGGAAGGCAATCATCAACAAAGTATCGGGCAGCGCCACACCGCCAAAAGGCACTAACAAAACATTAGCAATAGCGTAGGAATTATTGTCGCCAAACAAAATACCGCACGTCAGTAACAAACCCAGAATAGCCGACACCATCAAAGCCTTAGGCTGTGAAATAAAACGAGGAATTAACAGGATACCTAAAGAATAACCCAATACCATACACACCATAGTATAGGAAGTCATAACACCGTATGACTCTATGCCTAAAGACAAAGCAAATGTGCCAATGGTATCGCCAGCAATAACCTCTACAGCAACATAAACAAACAGCGCTAACACGCCAAAGGCTAAGTTAGGGTGAGATAATGCCGCTTTAAGTTGCCCTTTATCGGTATTTTCAGCCACTTCATCTTCATTGGATAATTCTGGTAATGGGGATTTTTTTACCGCTAGCGCTAAAATACCGATAAAAATCGCCATGCCTAAATAAGGGAATACTAGACCGTCGGCCATTTCTTCAATTTGTACTTGGGTCAGTTCAGTACCAATACGGTCTTTAAAACTGTCTAAAATCAGTGCAGAGAACACCAAAGGCGCAATCACACCCGCACCTTTATTCAAAATACCCATCACACTCACACGGGCAGCGGCGGATTCTTCAGGGCCTAAACGCACCACATAAGGGTTAACCGCAGTTTGTAATAGAGTTTGGCCCGCGCCCATCACTAATTGAGCGAAAAGGAATAAGGCAAATATTTGGGTTTCCGCGGCGGGGATAAACAGTAAACCCGCCAACATCATCACACCCATGCCAATCGCCATACCATTCTTATAACCGACTTTGCGAATAAGCCAAGCGGATGGCAAGGCAGTAAAGGTCACTGCGATATAAAAAGAAAACAGGATCAACGACGCTTGAAAGGGATTGAGTTGCAATATTTGTTTCAAATACGGCATCAAAGAACCATTCAACCAAGTGGCGAATCCGAGGATGAAAAAGAGAGCGGCCACTATGGCCATGGGGAGAAAGCTGCTTTTTTGCTGGCTTTTATCGAGTGTCATTTCCATAAACCTGCTTCTTATAGTAATTAATTATTGAGGTGATAACGGGGTTGACATTAATGCCTAAGTTCCCGAATATCCGTATCGCGACTCGTCCGCAATGGCTAATGTTATCATCCAAACGCACCATTGTTTCAGTGATGTTAAAACAAATAACACAAAAAGACAACGCTGTCATTTAATAAATTCTCGCGAATATTCCCTCGTAATCATCGATTGGCTAACTGATAAGTTATAAGTAAGTGATGACTCACATCCAGAAAATAATGTCAAAAAAGCCGCAGACACTGAGTGCGTGCGGCTTATCTCAAGTTATTAAGCCAACTGACTAAATTCTGACAAAAATATTGCGGCGATACATCCAATATAAAACCAGCCACTGCACCGCAAGCAAGCTGATAACCGCAGCTAACGCTTGAGCGCTTTCAGGCAAGGCCAGCACTAAGCCGCCAAACACGCTTTGAGCGATATATTTCCAATCCACTAAGCTCGACGCTAAGTAAATAATGATGGCGTTCGTGCCTATCACCACGAAGAAAAATGCGGATTTTTGCCACTTAAGCACATCGACTAAGGCATAGAATACCGCCAGCAGAATCATGTTCCAGCCTGACGTCACCAGCACAAATGAACTGGTCCACAGCTCTTTATTGACCGGAATAACAAGATCTAACAGCCAACCTAAGGCTAAGAAAATGCCACCCGCAGCGGCGAGCAATCCCACTTTAGCCCACTCACCTTTAGGATGGGATTTAACAATAAAGTGGCCGACAAACACACCCGCTAACGCATTGACGATGGCGGGAATAGTCGACAGTAACCCCTCTGGATCGGGCGTGCGTCCCTGATAGCTCACGCCGGGTAATAAAATCGAATCGACATAGGCATTGATGGATTTCGTTGGCGAGAGCACGCCTGCCTGTCCACCAGGGAAAGGCAACCAAAGTTGCATTGCGCCATAACCGAGCAAAATGCCCAAGGCGACGATAATTTGGGTTCGTAGACTCGTGTGCCACACCAATAATGCGGCAAAAAACCATGCAAAGGCGATTCGACCTAACACACTGGCATAGCGAATTTTTTCAGGATCGGCAGGCGCGCCAGTTCCCCAACCGTGATTGTATAAAATGCCTAGTAACAGCAATAAAAAGAGTCGTTTAATCCCATGACGATACACAGGTAATCGCTCCTTCATAGGTAATTTATCTAAACGTTTAGGGGATAAACCTAAGGCCACACCAGAGAGGAAAATAAACAGCGGAAAAATCAAATCGTAGAAGTGAAAACCATGCCATTGGCTATGGTGCATTTGTTCATCGCCCCATTGCCAACCTGCCCAGCCCGTTAGAATAAGCAAGCCACCAAACAAAGCCTCACCGCCCAAAATCCAAAACATATCGAAGCCGCGCAGTGCATCCAGCGACATCAACCTAGGTTTATTCACCTTTACTGGCGCAATTGCATTTGTCTGTGTCGTCCCCATGCCATCATCCTTTATTATTGTTATTAAAAGCTTTTAGTAAAGTTGAGCAAAACTAATGCTGTACAATAAAAAAACTTAGCCCCTGTCATCAAAATACGACAAGGGCCAAGGTTAACGCTTTGCTGACTCAACGCACACTAAGGGCGAACATAAACTGCATTTCCAGCAATGTAGTTTGCCTGCACTTTGTTCTGCGCATCGAGCAAGACAAAGTCAGCCCTGTGTCCCAGTGCTAAACGGCCAGCCTTATGGTCAATCCCAAGGAATTGCGCGGGATATAACGCCGCCATTCTTAAGGCTTCCGCCAAAGGTAAACCCAACAAGTTGACGGTATTATTGACCGCAGTTGCCATATCGAGCACACAGCCCGCCAGCTCACCTGTCACGGCATTTAATCTGTCACCGACTCGCAGCACTCGAGTACCAAAGAGCTCGAAGCTGGTCTCATCGTCCATACCGACAGGTGGCATAGCATCAGTGACTAACATCATCTTGCCCCTTGGTTTTGCCCTTAGTGCAACCTTTGCCGCCGCAGGGTGCACATGGTGACCATCGACAATCAAACCACACCACGCAGTTTCACTCTCAATCGCCGCGCCAACCATGCCCGGCTCACGGGAGCCCAGTGGTGACATCGCATTATAAAGATGGGTAAAGCCCGTCGCGCCTGCCGCTAATGCTGCAACTACAGTGTCGTAGTCGGCATTAGAATGGCCCAAACACACCTTCACGCCCGAAGCGACAAGCGTGCGGATCACCTCCGGCGACACATTTTCAGGCGCAAGCGTGACCACTTTAAGCCCCAAATCTTGACGACAAAATACCGCGAGTTCAGCATCGGTGATTTCGCGAATAAAACCCTGCGGATGCACACCTTTTTTAGGCACAGATAAATGCGGCCCTTCAAAATGCACCCCTAAAACGCCAGCGCTACCTTTGACTAAAGCCTCGGCCACTGCATCGGCTGCATTTGCCATCACGCTAACATCATCTGTGATTAGCGTAGGTAAAAATCCGGTCGTACCAAAACGCGCATGGGCACGGCCGATAGTCTCAATACAATTAACACTCGGATCGGCATTGAATAACGCCCCGCCGCCACCGTTCACTTGCACATCGATAAAACCTGGCACCAGCGTTCCGGCTTGGCGGATGTCCTTCGCGCCAACAACCGTATCAAACGCCAGAATGTGCCCGTCTTCAACAGTCACAGGCACATCTTGATGGAAATATTCACCATCGAAAATACACTCGGCGATCAGGGTGATTTTCATCGCAAACCTCTTTCAATAAATAACACGAGTGACTTAAGTCTTTAATTTCGGCAGCTTAGAGCGTTTGCGTCACTTTTTTAAGGCCCGCCGGTTGGTCAGGGTCGATACCGCGGGCAATCGCAACCGCAGCCACATCGATATAGAATCGTTGTAATAATGCTAACGGAGCAACACGTGGGTGAATGTCAGTCGAGGTTTGATTCAGATGCACTAAATCGGCGCCGCGTTGGCTCACGTTTTCAATCTGTTCTATGTGGCTAGCGTAGGATTCATCGCCAATACACACATCAACGATAGTGAGTTTTTTCTCAACTAAGGTCACAGGACCGTGGAGGAACTCGGCGCTACTGAATGCTTCGGCATGGATTGAACACACTTCTTTTAACTTAAGCGCGATTTCCTTAGATACCGCATAACCTAAACCACGGCCAAGTACGACTAAGTTCTTCACGTCGGCAACGGATTCTGGCGTGAGTTGTGGCTCAGCGTCCACCGCCGTTTGCAGCGCTTGGGGTAAAGAAGCGACGGCGCTAGCAAGCGATTCGCTTTGAGTCCAAGCGGCGGCGAGCTGTAAAATCGCCGACAAGGTCGCGAGGTAACTCTTAGTCGCGGCAACCGCTTTTTCTTCGCCGGCACGTAAAGGCACAACAACATCGACGATATCTTTAATCGGTGCGGTTTCATCATTGACTAAGGCAACACAAAAAGCGCCGGCATTTTTTGCCATACGCGCCTGCGCCAAAATATCAGGGCTACGGCCAGATTGTGAAATCACAATCACTAACGCACCTTCGAGTTTCAAGGTCTTACCATACACACTCGCCACTGATGGTGCTGCAGCAAACGTCGGTACGCCCGCTTCGATTTCAAATAAGTACTTAGCAAAAACACCCGCATGATCCGATGAACCACGACCAACGATCATTACAAAACGGGGGGCGAAGGCGCGCAGTTTTTCACCTAACTGCTGCATGATTTCAGCGTTAGCGTCTAACTGGCCAGCGATTTTTTGCGGTGCGGTGCGAGCTTCTTGCTCCATAATAGTGTTTGTCATGTCTTTTACCTTCACGTTCAAATACAGGATTTGGCTTCAGTGCCTATTTGCACTGATAACGACTTATTAAATTCTTGCTGGGCGAAATACATAGCACCGAGTTCGGGTGGGGCTAAGGTTTCTGAAATTTTGGCGACCACATCGGCACCGAGCCAGGCTTGTAAAGGCTCTGCAAGGCCACCGATCATCGAAAAACGCACCGGATTTAGGCTAAATAGCTTACGCGCCATGTCGCTAATATAATCTGCGCCCTCTTGCACTATCGCCGTCGCGACCGCGTCACCTTCACTGGCGCAATCGAGCACACTTCTGGCTAATGCGGCGTAGCAACTTGATGATTTACCCGCTAGATTTTCGACAATACCGAGCGCATCGGTGACCTTAAAGTAGCTCAGCAGCATGTCGGTTAATCGGGTTGGTACGGCAAAGCCATCGAGTGCTAACAACACGTGTTCGGCGGCTTTTAATCCAAGCCAAGCACCGCTGCCCTTATCACCTAATGCAAAACCATAACCGCCAATACTCAAGCTGGTATCACCAACATGGGCATAACCGCAAGAACCTGTGCCCGTGATGATCACAGCGCCATCGGCACCGCGGTGTGCACCAATACAAGCGGTATGCAGATCTGTGGTGACATACATGGCCGCAAAAGGATGCTGCCAGTTGATAACATCTTGATATAACCTAGGGACATTTACGCCAGCAAGACCAAGACCCGCCACCAGCAAGTGACTATCGCTCTCGTTCATGCCCGCATCCAGCAACGCCAGGCGAGTCGATGCTTCAATGGATTCAAATGTTTGTGTGAGACCATGCAGTGGATTTGCACGTCCTGCAACACCTGTCCCTAAAACGGTACCCTCTGCTGAGTAGATGGTGGCTCGGCATTTACTACCACCTCCATCTACACCTATAAACAGTGGTTGATCTTTTGTCTGGACTAACCCCATGACACCCCTCTTCACCTATCAATGCAGCGCTACCGTTGCTTATTATTTGCCGTTAATACAGCGCTCAACTTTAGTTAACTCAATGTTACAGCAAAAATGACAGCGTTGTCATTTACTTTTTAAGGCAATTCTTCATCTAAAATAAAATTTCGGAAATCACTGACACAGAAAAACAAAAAAGCTGTATTTTATCTTTAAAATACAGCCAGATATAAAAATGATTTAGTTAACAATTAAACTTCGGCCTTTACGAATACCATCGGCCGCAATGGCGCGGATCTCAATCGGTGCAGTAACCGCCAATCCCGCTTGATAAGCTTGCCATTGCCCATTGAGGCTTCGGTATTCGAGTTTAAGCCCGGGATAGGCAATATTGGCAAACAGTTTTCCGTCACGGATCTCGGCGCCGACCGTCGGTACGCGATAATCAATCCCCGCTTTATCAAGCTTGATAAACTCTTTGTGGCCCAAGGTATTCGAAAGTTGTTGCCACTCCTTTGCCTGTGCATCACGCATGGCTAAGGTAAAAGCCCCCGAGCTTTGGTTATACACAGCGCCTTGATACTGATAGGGCACTTCCCATTCGGCTTGATGCCAAGCCCGCTCTGCCAGCATCAACAAACGCGGGAACACCATGTATTCAATCGTATCGTCACTGCGAATCGACTCACTCCAAACCTGCCCTTGCAAGCCAGTAAAGGGTTTGCCTTTCTCCCTTGGACCCGAGACTTTGTTACCCGCCTCATCAAGTTTTATTCTGTCATCCGCTTCGAATGGCTGATTTTCAATATCGGTCCATTGCTCGGCGTTAGCGGCTAAATTATCAGGCATAAAGCTAAAGACTTTATGGCTATTGGTCGCGCGGCTCGCCCAGTAATAGCCATGCTCTTTAGGATCGGCCTCATAGGGGAAGTCAAAGTACAATACCTCAGGATTAGAAAGTACGGTTTCCCAGCCGAGATTCGCCTGCTGATTGGCGCGCGAATGACCTTTGTGGGCAATCACATCCCAAATATTAGACTGCACCTTAGCGGGCATATTTTCAGGGCGAACATGGCTCATACCATCGCTCCATCCTGCTGCTTCAATGCCTTTTGCCGCTAACATAGTCGAAATTCGTTCAATAAAATAAGCGCCTAAGTCATCTATCGACTTAACGCCTTTATCGTTATTGGCGACAAATGCTAAACACTGCGGAGATTGTTTCCAAGCTCCCGCCGTTTCATCGGCACCAATGTGGTAACGCGTCAATGGTTGACCCGCGGCTTGGTGTAACTTGGCAATTTCATCAATCACTTTATCGACAAAGTGATAAGTCGATTCCATGCATACGTTAAGCGTGTTGTCGTCGTAATATTGCACTGAAGAATAAACTGTTTTGTCGTTTGCATCGGATAACAAATATTGCTCAGCTGCAGTGGTTTTCCCTTCAGCTTGCAATTGACGAGCGCCCGCATCTAACGCTTTTACCGCTGTGCTAGCTTGATTTTCCGTTTCCTGCACAGGAACAACCTGCACTTTGCCCGTGTTTTTAAGCTCTACGTCTTCAGCCTGTAATCGACGAAAACGCGCATCCATCGCTTTAATCGCGGCGCGGCTATGACCCGGCATATCCATCGATGGGATCACTTGAATTTGACGCGCCTCGGCATATTTCACTATGTCGATATAGTCCTGTTTGGTGTAGTAGCCATTGACGCTAGTATCGCCAAACGGCCCACTGCCTAACTGCGGTAATAGGCAGCTATTTTCATCTAAATCATGGCAACGTTTACTGCCGATGTCGGTCAACTCAGGTAGCCCGTCGATTTCGAGTCGCCAACCTTCATCGTCAGCCATGTGTAAATGCAGTTTATTGAGCTTATATGCCGCCATTTGGTCGAGTAAATCCAGCAACAATTGTTTACTGTGGAAATTGCGTGCTACATCAATGTGCATACCACGGAACGGATAACGTGGGCTGTCTTCAATGGTCATAGCATTCACTTTCAGCGAATTCACATCCACAAGGCTTGCTAATGATGACAAACCGTAAGAGAAGCCCGCCGCATCATTAGCAGTAATCACAATTTCAGTTGGCTGAATATCTAAGCGATAACTGCCCTCATTCCCTTTTTGGCTGGCAAATTTCACGATAATGCCACTCGCAGATTCAGCCACACCCAGGCGAGCTAAACGTGCCACAGCCGCCGCAACTTGACTCTTTTGCTCAGGGTTATCTTGCTGATATTCGAGCTTAATACCACCAGCAAGGGATACTGGTGTATCGGTTGAATGGATCTTCACCTTTTGTGGCGTTGGGATAATGGTATCCACAGCCAAGGCGGCATCTTCACTCACGCTTTGATTAGCTTTAAATAATTGCGCGGCATCGGCTGGTGCGAGTTTATCTGTTTCAGTGCGTTGATATTGGGTTTGAAAATTCGTAACCCCTTCAACATACGGACGCGTCTCTAAACCCGTTTCAGCATCTTTACCCACCTGAGTGCTGGCGATAATGACGGGTTCTAATCCTTTTGCTGCGAGGTAATAGTTTGGCATAGCGTCGGTTTCAGCCAATTGCCACGGCTCACCACGGAACGTCAATTGCTTTTTCTCGCCCTTAACAAACCCCTTAAAAGCAGCCGTTGGCGTAATACGATGTAAATCGCCTTTAACGTGCGTTATCGTCAATTCACCGCTTTCAACCGATTGCACAGGGCGCATTTGGCTTAAATAAATTTCCCAATCTTGGCTGGCTAAATCCATACCGGGCACGAAATCAATTTGAGCGACAAAACAGCGACCATCGGCTTTATCTTTTAGGCACTTATCGTCTGGCACATTGGTCACAACACGGTAAGTTACGACTAACGAATCCCCGAGTTGTTGTAACTGCGCTTGAGTTAATGCGTCCTGAGCTTGCTGCGCTTGAGTTAATGCGTCCTGAGCTTGCTGTGTTTGAGCCACAGCCTTATCGGCTGACGCTGCGGAAGGCGTCACAGGCGCCTCGGAACAGGCCGCTAATCCTAAAGCCAGTAAAATGGCGCTTGCTGAAAGTGTTTTTTTCATGATTATCCTTATCTAGCTCCAGAAATGGCTACAATCTGAAGGAAGTTACTAACGTCCGCAGTCTTTCCCCTTGGTGAAACAGTCGCTCGCTCGAGTGCGCTAAGTGCTCGCTATCGAGTGAGGCTGAACCTGAGACATTGGCAAGATCATTTAACGTACGAGAAATCGCTTCGGTGACGCAGGTTTGCTCCTGTGCCGCATGGGAAACTTCGATGTTCATATTACTGATATTTGAGACTAAATCAGTCACTTTAGTAAGCACTAACTTAATTTCTTCTGAGCGGTTAACGCCCTGAGTTGAGAGTGCTTGGCTCGCTTTCATCACAGTGACAGTTTCAGCCACTCGGTTCTGGACCTGCTGGATCATTTTCTGGATCTCACCAGTTGCCTGTTGGGTTCGGCTCGCCAGCGTACGCACTTCGTCGGCCACCACAGCAAAACCGCGCCCTTGTTCACCCGCCCTTGCCGCTTCAATGGCAGCATTAAGCGCCAGTAAGTTGGTTTGTTCGGCAATACTGTTGATGACTACAACGACTTCATCAATCTTTTGCGTTTCTTGCTGTAACTGTGAGACGGACAATGCCGAGCGGGCTAATTCAGATGCCAGTTTACGAGTAATGTCTAATCCCGAATCGAACTGCCGCTGGCTGTCATCGACCGCTTTATCGGCCTGACTCGCCGCATCCGCGGTGCGTTTCGCATTAATGGCGACTTCATTGGCACTGGCGCTCAGCTGAGTTACAGCCGTCACTGCCGCCTCGGTTTCTTTTAATTGGGTTTGCACACGATCATTGTTGGTTTGCGACAGAGACCCCAGCACTTTGGCATCGCCCAGTAATTGCCCTGAGGTTTCGTGCACTCTGGAAATCGTGCCGTGAATTTGCTCAACAAAACCATTAAATGCCTTGGCAAGCTGACCAATCTCATCCTGACTCTCGACGGGTAATCTGTGGCATAAATCACCGTCACCGCTGGCAATTTCTTCCATAGCACGGACCACATTCCCAAGTGGATTAATCACTAAACGTTTAAGAATAATGAAGATAACAATTAAACTGCCACCGAGAATTAACAACGCCTGCAAGAAATAACCTAAGAGTAAATCTGACAACTGAGCGCGAATAGGTAACATAGAAAACTGAATGACCAATTGGCCCGTTGGGTTACCTTGCTCAGCAAATTGAATTTCACGTTTCACTAGATACTCATCGGCCACTGTTTGAGCCTGTTGACTCTCGGCTAATACTTTACCGCGATGGTCACTCACGACAATATGATAAATTTGCGCAGATTTAAGCATCACAGACAACACGGCTTGGATTTGTTCATAGTCGTAGGTGAAGATGGGCTGCGCCATGGTCACTTGTAAATTGGCGACGGTATTTTCTTCAAACTCAGTTTCACTGGCAGCCAATTTATCGCTCGCCAACCAGTAAGATGCACCGAACAGAACGCTAACAATCATAAAAATTGCTGCCGCTAATCCAATCTGTACTTTTAAGGCTAATGTTTTCATTATTTTGCACCTTGCATACTAAAAAGATCTAACCATAATTCTGTGCGTTCTATTGGTGTTAATGGACTTAAATCAGGTGTATCAAGACGGATAATCACCCGTTGTTCAAACTTAGCCTCACAGTACAGTTGCTCAATTTTAAGCTCGCGATTAAACATCTCATCAAAAGAGCCGTCGCTTACCATACTTTCAAGCCCGGCTAAAATGGCCGCAGCAAGTTCGGGGCGCTTAGGGGAAACAAAGAAATAAGCTGGCGAGCGATATTGCAGTAGGATATGGCTATCGACCTTAAGTGCGGGATCGGGGTGATTTGCGAGTTCTTCGCCAATTTCCTGAGCGCCGAGGGCAAGATAATCGAAACGCCCGCCTTCTAACATGGAGTATAAATTGGTGTACTGATAGCTAGTGACGACGGGTAATCCATTGGCTTCTAAAATCGTGGCATCGGGCCAATAACGATTTTGCCCCGCCTTTAACTGCCTAAAATCCGCCATGGTTTTCACATTAGCAAATCGTGCCTCATCCGATTTACGGATAATCAGCAGCCGATTACCAAGTAACCCTTTAAACAATGGAATGCGCACGGGAAGCACAGTTTCTTCCAATTCTTTTGAGGTCATGCTCCAAAACACGTCGACTGTCCCAGCGAGTGCTTCTTCAACCTTGCGCTTTTGATTCATTTGAGTCGACATTTCTTGCGCTTGATAACCCGAATCCGAGCGCCGCAGTGCTTCATCAAGTAACTTTAGCAACCATTCCTGCTGTATCGCGGTGGTGATTGTTTTTGAAACCTGTGCAGACGATTTAGACACATCAGAATTTAAAGCTAAATTATTTGTGGCTGTGTCGGCAGCAAATACAGCAAAAGAGGAAAATGCCGAAAAAAACGCTAATGCCATTATAAACAGGGGGATGCAAACCGTTCTTCTTGTCATGATGCGTGCGGTGACATGAGCAATGACACGCATCGCAGCCGTTAAATGAATCGCCATAAATTGCAGCCTCTTTTATTATCTGGTTTATACCAGTGAGTTTTATTTATCTATGCCGCTAACGTTCAAGTGCTGAGGTAGGCAATTGAGTAATACCGTAAAAACATCCTAAAAAAATGGCTGGGCACTGCTTACAGTACCCAGCCCACGCTAGTTTCTGGGGAGAGACTATCAAAATATCAAAGACAAACGTATCGCCGCCCGACAGCAATACTCCTGCCAAACACATGATAAGGAGACCTCATCCTCTCATGCAGACCTTACAAACAACGCGTCACACAAGCAGATGACAGCGTTGTCATTATTAAAGTACACAAGAAAGAACAGGATTTCTACATTTTTTTGACAATTATTGTTATTTTTTATGAATAGACATAATTAATGCTATTTTTTCATATACTTAAAATGTTTAATTTATTTATTCAAGCTTATGTGACAACGCTGTCTTTCATTGATAACATAGCGATAACATGACAAAGATCACGGTAGCTATTGATGAATCCCATTAACACACTTGTGCCCAATAATACCCAGCCTGCTCCGCGCTTAAATCGGTATTACCTAAACCTCAGTTTGGTATTGCTACTCTGTGGAACTTGGTTATTTTGGGCGAGCCATTTTCATTCGCTATTTGATCTTATCCAAGAATATGGACGCTTCGTTTTTCTAGGCATCACAGGAGCGATATTTGCAAACTCGACTGGAGCTGGCGGTGGAGTCATCTTTATTCCGGTATTTTCGAGCCTCAACTTTAGTGAGTCTCAAAGTGTCTCGACTTCATTTATGATCCAATGCTTTGGCATGACCGCAGGCGCGATTTCATGGTCACTGCATTATAAAAAGCACCACCGAGAAGATGATGCATGGTCTGGTTTTGTAAAAGCATCATTACTTGCAGCCTTCTTTTCTGTCTTAGGTTTCTGGAGTAGCCAATTACTACAACTCAATTCGCCCTCTTCGCTACACACCAGCTTTAGCATTTTCTCGATAGTGCTTGGTATCGCCATCATTATCAGTAGCAAAAGTAGCACACAAATCACTCGCTCTATAATGCCGGTCGATTTTCTTTGGCTCGCTCTCATTGGCTATTTCGGCGGTATTATCACAGCTTGGTTATCGGTAGGCGTCGGTGAATTAGTCGTCATTTATCTCATGATAAGGGGACTATGCGCCAAAATGTCGGTCGCCACTGGCGTTGTTGTTTCTGCGATTACAGTCTGGTCAGCAAGCCCTATCCATATTTTTTCAACAAATAGCCATGCCCTCTTTGAGCTAGTGTTATTCGCAGGCCCTGGCGCCATTATCGGAGGATTACTCGCTCGTAAATTAGCACTCTTTCTCCCAGTAAAAGTATTAAAACACTTTTTCTCCATTTGGATCATTTTGACGGGTAGCGTCATGTTGGCGAGTTAATAGGAAACATTAAGATGAATAATTCTCCGCTAAAAAGTATCACGATTGTCGGTGGCGGTAGCACAGGCTGGATGACGGCTCTCTACTTGAGTAAGTTATATAACCACTCATCTAATATCATAGATATTAGACTTATCGAAAGTAAAGAAATTGGTATTATTGGCGTTGGCGAAGCTACAGTTCATAGTCTACGATTCTTCTTTGCAGCTATGGGATTAGATGAAAATGAACTACTTAAAGAAACTAACGCAACATTAAAGACTGGCATCTTATTTCGTAACTGGATGAAACCAGTCGATGGCAAAATTCATGAGTATTTCCATCCATTTGAGCAACAAAAACCATCTGGAAAAGTTGATAATGCAAGTGCTTGGATTTTAAATAATCAGATTAATGAATCAAACAGCACTTCCTTTGCTGAAGCAACAAGCCTTTCATTTAGCTTAATGCAAAATAACTTAAGCCCTAAAACGCAATACTTGAATCAATATCAAGGTATTGTCCCCTATGGTTACCACTTAGACGCGACACTTATGGCGACCTTTTTAAAGCGCAAAGCCACCCAAGCAGGGGTAGATCATGTTGAAGCAAATGTAACGGACGTTCTGGTTAATGATGGCAACATCATAGAGGTTGTAACTGACCAAGGCTCATTCAAGAGTGACATATTTATCGACTGTACAGGCTTTAAAGGGCTTTTAATTCAAAGCCTAAAGAATGATAACTGGCAATCATTCGAAACCGAATTACCTTGCAATAAAGCCGTTGCAATGCAGCGGGAATATCTGCCTCACCAGCTACCAAGAGCCTATACGACAGCAACAGCACTTAGTCATGGTTGGGCTTGGGAAATTGACCTAACGAATCGTCAAGGAACGGGTTATGTCTACGATGGACATAGTCTAACGAGGGAGCAAGCTGAGGCTGAATTAAAAGCTTATCTTGGCGATGAACAAGAGATCATAAGAACTGTTCACTTAGATATGAAGATAGGTTGTAGACGTGAATTTTGGGTTGGAAATTGTATTGCAATGGGGCTCGCAGGTGGATTTATTGAACCCTTAGAATCGACAGGCTTGCATCTTATAAACTTAGGAGCAAGATTGCTAGCGACGCATTTAACTTCATCTAATCCCTCCCTAGCGATAAGGACGTCATATAATATCGCAATGAACGGATTGTATACCGATCTTAGACAATTTATCGTACTTCATTACTGTTTAACTGATAGAGATGATAATGAATTCTGGCAAAAAGCTGCACAAAGCTCAGCATTCATACCTGCTCTAGAACAAAAAATGACACTATGGAAAGACAAGGTTTGTGAGTATGTCGATCTTGCCAATGGATATAGTTCAGTTTTTACAGATGAGAATTATCGCTACGTACTTTATGGTATGCAGCATATTCCTGAAATCCATATACCTTGTCCAAAAAATGAAATATCAAGAATACTCGACAACTTAAAAACACAACAGTTTAGAGCAAAAGAGCAATCTTTATCACATCAAGAATTCTTAGCGAAAATTAAAAATATTTAAAATCATAAAGAGCAAGATTAAAAATCTTGCTCTACTTACCATTTAATTCAACCATTAATTAAGTTGGATGCCATACAACTTAATACGTTCAATTAACTCTCTATGGGGTAATAATTGCGATTTGAGTAATGTAACCTGCTTGCCTAATTTCTCGGTCATTACCGTGAAAAGCCTTTCCTCTTCATCATTTAATTTCCTCTCTAATTTTGACTCAAAGTCTGAGCCATAGAGTACATATAAATAATTTTCTAAATTGAAAAATTCTAGCGTAGAAGTAAAGTCATAGGCAGTCGGTATGTGATAGCGCCACAATTCTAAATGTTCTTTTAATGTGTCTGGAATACTTATTTCATTTTTATTATCAACCCAAAATGGCGTATCCATTCGTTTGGCTATGACATAATGAAGTTTAATAAAATCAATCACCCGATTCCAAGCATTCAATACTCGCTGATTATAACGATTAGCCACAAGTGGCATAACGTCAGTATTAGCAGGAAAACATTCAGCTAACATTCTGGCTGTCGCATCAAACATAAGCAGACCAGTCGCTTCTAAAGGTTCAACAAAACCACTCGACAAACCAATCGCAACACAGTTACCTTGCCACGATTTCTCTCTATACCCCACCTTCATCGGTATGTGTCGAAACGAGACTTGTTCTGCTTTACCAAGATATTCCCGCAATACACTCTCAGCTTGCTCTATTGATGAATATTGACTGGAATACACATAACCAACACCACGACGTTCAGACAAACCGATATCCCATATCCAGCCAGCCTCTTGTGCTGTTGATTTAGTGAAACAAGGGATAGGCGTATATTTATCTTCATAAGGAAGCTGCACAACTAATGCTGAGTCGACAAACAAAATGTCACTCTTATCAACGAAGGGAACGTTACATGCGCTGCCAATGAGTTGAGCACTAAATCCAGTACAATCAACATACAAGTCCGCATTCAATACACCAGCATTATCAGTATGTAACTCTAAGATATGTCCCTGAGCGTCTATTTTTGTATCAATGACTTCTGCAAGAAGATGTTTAACGCCTAACTGTTCAACACCAAATTTGGTCAACATCTTGGTAAACTTTGCAGCATCGAGATGATACGCGTAATGCATAGCACCTCGATATTGAGGCTGTGTCATCACTTTAGGTCCAAGTCCCGCATCAATCAAATGACCTTGAACTGACACAAGATCAGCGTAGCGGCCTCTATCTGAAAGAGATTTATTAAGCCACGTTGAAGTAACGTCTTTAAAGTAGGGATAATCAAATAAATGGTGATAGTACTCCCCTGAATTGGGTTTATTCCAATCAATGAATTTAACACTCTGCTTAAATGTTACATCACAGCAACGAATAAACTCATCTTCTCGAATACCAAAATACTTTAATGTTTCGCGTAACATAGGCACTGTCCCTTCACCAACGCCTATAGTAGGAATGTTCGGGGACTCAACTAACATAACTTGTATTTTAGGTGTTCTAGCATTCAACTTTTTAGCTAAATGACAGGCAGAAATCCAACCTGCAGTTCCGCCACCAACAATGACGACACTCTTTATATTTTTTATTGAAGTCATGACCTATGCCTGCTGATTACTTAAACGCTCAACTCGATTTCTTCTTTCGCTAGGCGATTAATTTGATGTAATGAGTTCAAATGGCTGTAAATTGGCGCTAAAAGGCCTCGTTGCTTGATATCTAAGAACTCATCTGAGCTGAGTTGATTTAACTTAGCTTCATCGATGAAATAGATACCATTTATGCCGCGTTTTTCGCCTTTGATGTCAACGGTAAGACTTTGGGGAGAAAATAATTCTTTTTGAGCAAAAAATGCAATAATTGCCTTACTCATTTGCTCTTGTTCGAAGTTTTTTATAATACTGTCTTTACGCAATCTTAAAAACGCAGTTTCCTCTCCTCCTTCAAACAATGCATTTCCCTTATCAGTGCTCACATGAGCGCTTTCTTCTCGTATCCCCACCCATACTTTATCCTGCTGTTCAGTACTCAACATTAAACCAAACGGATAGTTTTTAAGTATATTTGGAATATACAGCCCTAACCATTTGCCATCTTTTTGCTTCAAATTCTGTCCAGGTTTTAATCCAAGCATAATTACGGACTGATATTCTCCTGTTTCACTATTTTTAACAAAAACAACAGGAGCATCTACAGCAGCAAAGGCAAACTCATAAATTGAAATGGGTAGTAAGTGTTGCGCAGCAACATGTTCATAAGTGGTAGGAGTCACTTTCAGGTGCGCATGTTTTGCTGAGTCAAGTGGGGTGATTGAATTAGTCATATGAGCTCCTTGAGGGCTTCTTCTGATTGAATATTATTGAGATATGAAAAAGGGAGCAAGCTCCCTTTTTCATTTATACCTGAGTTAAACCGAGATTAGAATCGTACGCTAGCGCCTAATGTAATTCGGCGGGCCATGTTGTATTCAAATACAGGGAAGCCATCCGTAAAACCACTTAGATTAGATTGGAACTGATTGTTACCAAACTGACGTGAACCTTCTTCTAACAGGTTATTACCATCAAGTTTAATATCCATATAATCAGTAACATGCCAAATTGCACTCAAATCCAAACTACCAAATGCATCGTGTAAACGATTACCGTATGAACCAGTTTCACGGATCATATATTCACTACGCCAGTTATATGCTAAACGAACTTGGAACAAATCGTTTTCAAAATAACCAGTTAAGTTATATGAGTGCTTTGAACTATCGCTTAAGAACGGGTTGCGATCTGTATATGTATTTGGGCTAGTTTCACTATCAGTATAAGTGTAGTTAACAATTGAGCCAAAGCCGTTCCCAAAGTCTTGTTGATATTGCAGCTCTAAACCTTGGATTGTCGCAGATTCGCCATTGGCTTTCTCTTGCACAGTCCAACCACCAGCAACTTCATCAGGTTTTAACGTGCCAGTAAATGGGATATCGGCGCTATCTGCATGGTACTCACTAAAGGTTACGAAGTTTTTAACATCCTTCATAAATAAAGCCGCAGAAAGTAATGACTCTTCATTGAAATACCATTCAATGCCTAAGTCTATTTGATTAGCAATAAATGGTTTTAACCCGATATTGCCAACAACCCATTTTTGGTTATTAGGCACATCATCATTTGCACCTAAAACGTTAGGGTTAACATACATGTCATCATACTGTGGACGAGCCATAACTCGAGCCGCTGATGCGCGCAATATGAGATCTGGTGCTAAGTCGAATGCTACGTTTAAGCTTGGTAACCATTCCCCATAATTAGCTGAAGCATCGGTTTTCTTACCATCAACATAGTACGTTGAGGTCGCTTCAGTACCCGCATAACGCACACCAAAGTTACCGCGTACACCTTCTGATGCAAAGTTAGCCATCACATAAGCAGCATAGTTATCTTCATCAATTTCACGGTATGAACCAAAATCTTCAGTCTCACCGATGATGCTCGATTTAGCCCAATCTTTTAGTGCATCTGGATCAAAACGAATAATATCGTATTCACTTGTTCCTACAGCAAAAGTACCAGTATTTAAGCCTGCTGTTGATATGACGGGATTAAAGTCATCGGCTTGTACAAAGTCAAAACGGCGACTCGTTGTATTATGCTTCGCATATTTCAGACCCGTTTTAATGGCATTAACCACACCTAGATCTACATCAAACTTAATATCTGCTTGAATATAAGTTTCATCATCTGTTTTTGGTGTTTTATTAAAGTTACTGCCAGTACCCATTGCAAGCGAACCTGGATCATAAGTGGCTGTATCAAAACCATTTAAATCCCAAGTTTGATGACCATTGGTAAAGTCATAAGTCGCACCATTTAATGCTGTACCACCCAGACCATCTTCAACAACCATTTCAAAATCGGTACCACCAGTAGAACTTGTATCACCGATTTGAGTCGTAAACTGGTATCCATCACCGCTATATTCCATCTTCAAGTCGAAAACTTGAGACTTCATTGTCGCTTCACGAGGGCGAGCTTGCCAATATGCTAAGTTAACAGGGCCTGCAACTTGAGAACCTGACTGTGATGCATCTGGCTTATCACCACCACATAAACCGCAGCCACCAATCCATTCCGTGTTATCCCAAGCACCAGAACCTGGAGCCCCTGACCATGAAGTGTCAGCTTGCGTAAACCATAATGCGTAGTTGGTGTTGTCCGCGGCCATTTGCATGTCCATCGCGTTAAACACAAAGTTTAATGAATCAGACGGGGCATACTGGAATGTTGCAGCAATAGCTGAACGTTCGCGCTCTTGTTCAAATGCGACAGGGCCAGCACCCCATTCCCAAAAAGCTTCATCACCTTGACGCTGCAAGCTACGATTTTGCATAACGCCAGAAACTAATACACCAAAAGTTTCATCATCATTCTTCCAGCTACCTAAGCCTGAAAATTGTGGATCTGTTTCACCCGAATCGCTTTGATATTGAGCTTCAGCAGAAGCAAAGAAAGTCATTGAATCCATATCCAATGGCTTACGGGTATTAACTACAACAGTACCACCCACACCACCTTCAGCTAAGTCCGCTTGAGATGATTTATAGACTTCTAAGTTACCAACTAATTCAGATGGTAATAATTCATAGTTAAATGAACGTTTTGCAGGCTCAAGAACAAACCAACCTGTTGAAGCTACGTTTTGTCCATTCAGAGTTGTCAAAGTCAGATCTTGACCCGCACCACGAATTGAAACACCCGCGCCTTCACCAAATTGACGCTGGATCGTGACACCAGGAATACGTTGCAGAGATTCTGCAACGTTTTTATCCGGAAATTTGCCAATGTCTTCAGCAGTAATCGCATCCACAGTACTGTCTGAGAAGCGTTTAGCATTTAAGTTAGCTTGCTGGGAAGCGCGAATACCGCGAACTTCAATTTTTTCAATATTTTCAGGTGCTGCGGTGGTTGCCACGGCGTCTGCAGCAACAGCGCTGATGGATACAGCACTGCCGAGTAGGATAGCAATATTTGTAGCTAGTACAGTTTTCTTAAAGGTTGATGGTCGCATCTCGTTTCCCTTCCATAACTTTATTATCGTTTTAGTATTCATAACCATTCCCTGAGGAATGACAACGCTGTCATGTCTAGTGCAAACATTACACAATAATTAACAGCCTTGCCACAACAAAATAACGATGGAAGCAAAAAAATGTCATAAAGCAGAATGTTGAATCAGTATTTTTATTAAAAATCATTATAAAACATGAGCTTTAATATTATGACGTAAACTTACAACTCCAAGCATAATTGTAACAATGATAAATTAACGCCAATTTGTAACAATTCAGGATTGCTAAGCACATCAAAAGCTCGCACTATAAGATGTATAAGTCAGAAAAAACTGATAAAAAATGTAAGCTTGTAAATTGCTGGTAAAGAATTTACGTTCATAGAACAGTTAAACCCCTCGCGACCTTAGACAAAGAGTTTTTACATCAATGAAAGTCACTATCAACGACGTAGCTAAATATGCTGGAGTGTCTATCAAGACAGTATCCCGTGTAACCAATAACGAACCTTCAGTGAAGCAGGCCACCGTTGACAAAGTGAACGAGGCGATAAAAGCACTTAACTACCAACCTAATTTAGCGGCAAGAAATCTAGCAGGAACTAAATCCTATGCTATTGGTTTTATTTACGATAACCCAAACGCTTACTATATTATTGATATGCAAAATGGGATCTTGTCAGCCTGTAAAGACAAGGGCTATGAACTTGTCATCCACCCTTGCAATGCCAAATCAGAGACCATATGTGATGAGCTTACAGCACTAGTCAAATATTCTAGGCTCGCAGGATTAGTACTAACACCTCCCTTGTCAGAAGATCCTAAAGTACTCAAAGCACTCACTGAAATTGATGCTAACTATGTGCGCATTATTGCGGGAGAAAAAGACAACGATCAGAATGGATTGACTATTTTAGTCAACGATAAATTCGGTGCAGTTCAAATCACCCAGCATCTGATTGATTTAGGCCACAAGCATATCGCTTTTTTAAGCGGAGATTTACACCATGAATCCACCAAAGAGAGATTACTTGGTTTTAAACAGGCATTAACAATAAATAACCTAAAGCTGAATGAAAACTACATAATTGAAGGGAAGTACTCATTTGAGTCCGGTGTTGATGGTGCTAACAAGCTCATCAAACTAAAAAATCGCCCGACGGCGATTGTTGCTTGTAACGATGAAATTGCCGCTGGTGCACTTTTTGCGGCTCGTTTAGCGGGTTTAGACATACCCGTTGATTTATCAATTGTCGGTTTCGAAGATAGCCCATTCTCACGTCAAACCTGGCCTAAACTTACCACAGTACATCAGCCAAACGCAGAAATAGCTCAGGTTGCTACTGAATTATTAATAGCAAAACGTCGCGAGCAAGATGCCATATATTCTAAAACCTTTACTCCTGAACCTATCATTCGTGACTCGTCGGCAATTCCTAAACAATAAAAAAAGAGAGCATATATGCTCTCTTTCTATCTCCTAAATCACATAGAAATCAATGTAATTTGAGCTTCGGACGCTGCCACTTCAATAACTTTTGTGCCACTCGATACACAATTGCCGAAAACCAACCATAAAGGCTGGCTAAATGCCTCTGATACAAAGAGATATACATCAATCTTGCTATATGGCCTTCAACAAAGAAAGTGCCAGAGCGTAGGTTCCCCATTAAATTGCCTACCGCAGAGAAGCGGCTTAAAGACACTAATGAGCCGTAATCTTTATAAATAAATGCCTTTTCAGGCTTACCTTGTAATCGATTAACGATATTATCAAACAAGGTATCAGCCATCTGAGCTGCTGCTTGCGCCCTTGGTGGAACAGGCTGACCAGAACTTTGGAGCAATAGAGCACAATCGCCAAGGGCGTAGATATCTTGATGACCTTTAACTCGCATACAATCATCAACTTCTACCTGATTTCGCGGAGTAATGGGCAGTTTTGCAAAATGCTGAAATGCTTTTGGCCCTTTTACACCGGCAGCCCATACTTTTAAGCCTGCTTTAATCACATCGCCATCTTGGGTAATGAAACCATCACGAGTCACTTCTTTAACTTGAACACCGATATGTAAACGTATACCAATCTGATCAAGAACAGCTTGAGCCCTAGCGCTTACACGCTCTGGTAATTGAGGAAGGATTTTGGGTGATGCTTCAATCAAATGCACATCAAGATGATGCTTAGCGATATTCAGATAACCGTACTCTTTAACAGACTCAATGACATGATGAAGCTCTGCTGCCAATTCAACACCTGTCGCACCCGCACCGACAATACCAATGCTGACTCTTTCTTGCGTTTCATTTAATTGGAGTAAAGCGTCGAGTAATTTATGATGAAATAAATTGGCATTTTCAAGGCTGTCTAAGAAAATACAATGCTCATCAGCACCTAATGTATTGAAACTATTAGAAACTCCACCCAATGCAAGGACTAAAAAATCATAATCGATTTGTCGCTGCTCTAGGAGCAACTCGCCTTCATCATTATAGACTGCGGCTAACTGAATCGATTTAGCATCCGGCTCACACTGCTCTATCTCACCACGAATATAGCGATAACCGTTTTTAAGTCCATGATCGCGATAGAGTAAACCTTCAATAGATTGATCTATCACACCAACAGCGACTTCGTGTAATTTAGGCTTCCATATATGAATAGGACTTTTATCAATTAAGCACACATCGACGACATCACTACCGCCCCATTTACGGCCCAACTTCGATGCAAGCGCTAAACCAGCAGCACCACCACCCACGATCACTATTCTTTTTGTAGCCAAAATGACAACCTCATAAAACTCATTTGCGAGGCTAAGTTATACCATGTTACAGATAAGAGATAACTACATTAGTTGAGTAAAACAGGTGATTTTCCATTAAAGATATTTCAGAAACCCAGCAGTACTACTTAGTTTTTCCATATGCTTAGGCAACAAAAAAGGGCCACTAGGCCCTTTAGAATCGTTCGTAAGCAGTTTATACCGCTTCTTCGTTTTCTTCACCCGTTCGAATACGGATAACACGTTCAACATCAGTGACAAAAATTTTACCATCACCAATTTTGCCTGTGCGGGCCGTTTCAACAATGACATCAATTGCTTGGTCGAGCAGATCGTCTTGGATCACTAACTCTATTTTTACTTTTGGCAGAAAATCCACCATATATTCGGCACCACGATACAACTCTGTATGCCCTTTCTGACGACCAAAACCCTTAACCTCCAGTACCGTCATCCCAGTTATACCAATTTCTGCAAGTGATTCGCGCACATCATCTAACTTAAATGGCTTAATAATGGCTTCAACTTTTTTCATTAAAAATTCCTCATCCCTTGCAATAACATAAACAAACAGAATAACACTAGCTTACACGGGGTTACGTCAATATTGAAGTGAATGTAGTGCTTTACTCATAAAACACAGTTTCTATAAAATCGCTTTTAGCACATAAAAGTCTAAAAAAAGTACTATGAATATTGCCTCAGATTTTATACTTACATTCTAGTCAGCACTAACTCGCTCGCGGGATGCAAGCGAAAAATAACAAGGATCTGTTATGAACTCCCATCGAAAAGGCTTTAGCCTGATAGAACTTATCACTACGATATCAATTTCAACAATCTTGTTAACAGTTGGAGCTCCTTCCTTGACCGAGCTCAGCGATCAGATAAGAGCTGATACCAATATTAAAACTATCCAGCAGACACTTCAATTTGCGCGAAATACAGCTGTTAGTTATGGTTATAGGGTCACAGTATGCCCACTCGTAAATGGGAAATGTACTCAAGATTGGCAAAAGGGATTAACAATTTTCATTGATACAGGTGTAGTCGAAAGCTTCGATGCTAACGATAAAATTATTAGGGTCATTGATGAATTCGATTCGAAAGATTTTTTAACATACAATAAAAGTTCGATAAAGTTTCAACCTGATGGGTTAGCTTCTGGAAGTAATGGTACTTTCAAGTATTGCCCACGAACAATTGATAGCAAAAATTCCCGTGCAATCGTTGTTAATCAGGCGGGTAGAGTTCGCCTTTCTACCGCAAAGAATATCAATTGCGATTAAATTTAAATATATACTCCCTATTTAAATTTAATTATATAAAAGCAAGAAAATCAATTTATTGGGTATATTGAAAATATAGAATAGATACTGACCATTAGAGTCTCCTCGCATATACTTAGCTAAGTTTTAACGAGGATAGCTACATGTTAATTATTTCAAGAGGATTTACCTTAGTCGAACTGATGGTCACAATTGCCGTAGCAGCAATCCTACTAGCCATAGGGGTTCCATCACTTACGTCGCTATACGAAGGGACACGCAGCGCTAATGAAATACGAAAAATTAGTGATGTGTTTGCTTTTGCAAGAAACCAAGCTGTCAACTATGGCGCAACAGTAACAGTCTGCCCATACGCGGCATCACCATGCGGCACAGACTGGAATAAAGGATTCAGTGTATATATTGACAATGGAGGTGCCAAGAATGTATTGAAAGTGATCGATAGTTTCAATACACACGATGTAATTTCCCTATCAGGGCCCGCCGATAAAAAAATTGATTTTACACCCGATGGTTTAGTCTCAGTTGAAACATCAATTATCTATTGTTCAAATGGGCAAAGTGACAATTCTAAAAGCATAAACATTAGCACTTCAGGTTTAATAAAAGAGGGCGCAGATGGGAAAAGCTGCACATAAAATATGGGAGACTAAATCTATCGTTCACTACCCTAAAATAATATTATCCTTAAATCGTTCGTTGTTAACATTTAAAAATACATGCTGATGTTTATCTAGGTGTTAACTTATCCAAAACTTGTGCCTTAGTATTAGTAAATTCAGCGTTTAATGCGACACACTCCTCAACACTATAGATGTAATATTTCAATCCATCATTTGATTGGCGAGTAGTACCAACAAGGCTAGCCATTCTCACATTCATTTCACTACTCTTCCAATGATAGAAGGCAATCTCAGCACTTTTCTTTGATGTAATGTAGCATTTGAAGTCTTGTTCGCTGACTGTTGCTCCAGAGTCAGCCCAAACTAAGCTTGGTAAGAAAGCCACCGTTATAAAGAGGTTTATTAATTTCATTTCCAACACTCCGCACTCGGACCTTTTGCCCCAGTATCTGATATTGTTAAAGGAGAGCACGAGGCATCACGGCTAGCCTGACCCCCTTGAGCAACTGCCTTAATCGTAAAGCTTGATGCACCACTTGATGATACAGAGTAATGTTTGTGTTCAGTGATATAAGGGTTGGCCCCTACAAGTTTTGTTAAATCAGTAGCATATTTTTTATTATCGAGATAATACTGTTCCTGCAAGTTTGCTATACGCATCAAAGCAGCTAACCCTTCTGATCTTGCACTCTGAGCAATGTACTGCGTATAAGAAGGGTATGCAATCGATGCCAAAATACCAATGATCACGACGGCGATCATCACCTCTATCAGGGTAAAACCTTTAAGTTGAACCTTCATAAATTAATAACTCATTCATTTATATGATAATAAATTTTATTAACACCTAACCCAGAAGCAACGTTGATTGTACCTGTATAATCCCCATTTTCATTTTTCTCACCTTTACCAACTCCAATAATATAGATATAGGGATCTTTACCGGATTCAGGTGCAGGAATAACAATCTGCGGTGTATCCGGTACACGTTCACCCAGTTCATAATATAATTGAGAAAAGGATCTCGTTCCTTTGTGCAGATCGAACGGATATAATTTGCCAGAACCAGACACCAAACACACGTTATCGGCAACCGAGTCTGCAGGGGGAGAATAAGAAGTGAAATAAACTTTGCCTTGGACAATCAAGGCAGCTGTTAAACTCTTTTCACCTAGACCACTAAAATCATAGAACCAGCCGAGTTTTTTACCGAAACTTATGTTGTCGGCTTCAGACGCAGGTGCATTAGAAGTCACATCATAGAGATCATTGATTGTGATCGCCTCGGGAACATCACCGCCAGTAAAACTCTTAGTCACCACATTACGATCTTGCAATGTAAAAAACATATCATTGATATCAGTAGATGATGGGTGGGGTCGCGTTCCACTTCCAATCACCACCGCATCATAGGGAACATTTTGATAAGTTTTAGTCGTAGTAGTACCACTCTCTGTTGTCACCTTAACTTCGGATAAATTAGTAAACATCGTTTGTGCTACAACAGGTTCTGCATAAAAACGACGATTATTACTATCTGTACCACCTAAAGAAGCAAATTTAAATGCACTCCAACTCGACTTACTTGCACTTGGAAGATCAATGCGCCAGACATTTGCACCGACATCGGAGGCATAAATCCTATCTGTATACCCATCATTATTACTATCAAGTACGGCGACTGAGTTTGGAATGCTATCCTGAATACCAGAAAGTACTGTTGCACCCGATGCAGAGCCACCAAATGAATGAATCAAAGTTCCCTTCTCTGCATCGACAATATAAACCGCACGACCTACCGGAGAAGATGAAGGAGTTGCATCAAAACTAACATCGTAGCCACCACCAAAAATGAGTACAGGCTTTTCATAACCAACGATTTTCGTCACTATAGGCTCAGACCATGTTTGTCCAAGATCAGAAAAACCATCCGTTGATGGATTAATAGTCCACATTAGAGAAGGGCTATCAGGGTTTGTCACATTGAGGGCATAATAAGACGAGCCACCTCGACGCATCCCCATATAGACCCATGCTTTAATCACTTTACCCTCAGCATCAGTTTCTGTGTAAGCAACTGGAGATGAATCCATTCCGTATACTGTGTGTACACCTGAAGGATCATTACTTCTCAGTTCTGTTAAATTAGGCAATAACTCATAGGGAATAAAGCCCCAAGTCTCTGATACAGATTCGCCCGCATCTTTAAACATATGCACAACACCTTGATTAGTGCCAAGCATGATACGAATATCAGTCGCGCTTTTTGTGCCGAAATTGAGTGCAAGTGGCTTAGAATGAAGAGGATCACCCATAACATCATTACGTTTATCTGTCGTACTACCATCTTTATTATCGTCGTCGACATCTATCCCATTAAGCCAATTTAACGTATTAGCAAGCTCATCTACGCTAGTTCTCATATAGCTAGCTAGCGCAGCATCACCGCCTGCTGCAGTTTGTGCATTAGCAAGTGTTAAAGGCGTTAAACTGGAGGACCCATTTAAGTTACTTACAATATTCCTAACTTCTTGCTTTCTGATTTGTGCCGCGACTCCGCCGACTTCAACTTTATTCCCATCCTTTTGCGCAACACAATCCGACCATATAGTACAGGCACCATCTTTAATATTGCCGTTATCTGCTATAGCTGCATTCCCTTTACTATCAACCAATGTTCCATCTGCGGTTACTTTTAATTTTTTTAAATTACCGCTCCAACGAGGTCCTTTGCCTGGAAGAAACATAGCGTAATAAGCGGCATCAAATGTCTGAGTCCTATCAAAATTATTACTAGCAATACTTGGAGATGTAAAACTTGAATCAATATTCAAAATATTTGATAACGCATCATTAAGTGCATTCTGTAGTTCAAGACTGTTTTGAGCAGCAAAATATAAACCACCACCTCTTTTAGCCGTCTCAGCAAGTAAAGGTGCGGCATCTTCTGCACCTTTACTAAAACCAATAGTATAAGTACGAACATTCTGCATTTGTTCAGTATTTGAACTGTCCAACTTGTTAATTAAGTCGTTATTAAACATATAACTAGCTAATGCGGGCAAATAGCTTGCTGTATCTAGATTTTTAGAAAATGAAGAGTAATCCCCTTCTTTACTTCCTGTGGCAGTTAAACTAATAACGTCATTATTCGCATTTTTATCAACTGTTGGAGAGCCATCAGTGACATAGATAACATAAGCAATATCCGTACATACTTTAAATGGACTTGCGTAGTTACCACTCTTCTCCACTAAGCTGTCATACGGTGGTTTATTTCCAACATAAGAGCCATAATCTGTATCACTATGACCATATTTAACGCCCTTACCGGCAAAATAACGGTAAGCTTCATACATAGTCTCACATAGTGGTGTATTTGTTTTTGCCAGCAAATTATCAATAGTAGTTAATAAACTAGCACGCGTACTATCCGTCATCTGAGTAATGCCAGATACAATTCGACCACCGTCTCGATTACCTTCATTTGGATAATTATAATTAAATACAGCAAGTCCAAAATCCACTGTTGGAGTTGAACTAATAATATTAGAAATCGCTTTCTTCGCAATTTCTAGTCTTGAAACTTTTACCGTTGGTAATTTTCCCGCTTTAGATAATCCGTACCATCTTAGGTAATTATCAGTGTACAAGGTAATAGGTTGTCCAACACCAAAGTCAGTATTATTGGCTGCGGCTAAAGCATTGCTCCAAGTTGTTCCTGGTAGTGAGGAAGTAAAATATGGATACGCTTTCTTTTTACTACCTGACCCCGTTGTTACCCCGTTAGCAGGAAATCCATTAGGATATGATGATGAATTACTCGGATTTATTTGAGAAATATCTTCCCAACAATCAATTACTTTTATTGCTGTACCGTTTGTTTCAGGTAGTTCTTTCCAAACACCAGTAGTACCACTTGATGTGAACTCTCTTATATACCCAGTAAAACGACCAAACTCTGCTAATGCAGCTTTGCTTTGACTACATCCATTTAAACTAGCTTTAAAATTACGCTTATCAGAGCTAGTATCAGGGGTGGGTAATCCTCCACCGCCAACAGCATAATAAATAAGAGTATCACTATACCCAGAACCACTTACGGCTGGGTAGTCATAGTTAGGGTCATAATCTACAACCTGAGTAATTTCTTCAGTCGACATACTTCCTGAGTTATCAAATATAACGAGCACTTTAGGTCTTGCGCCCGTTCGAGTTGTTGATTCTTTTACATATAACTCAGTATCGTCACTAAAGGAGAAAGCCGACACAAAAGTCAGCGCAAGTAGTATAGAACAAGCCAGCTTTTTAATAATCATATCTAACTCCCAGTTAAAACTTCTTGCTCCACACCTGCGACAACAGTGAGTTGGCCCAGTTTATCTCTACCAAATTCTGCTGTACTACTAATCTCAACACGCCGACAGCTGATTAAATTACCACTATTTGGCCTTGTACTCCGCTGGCATCCAACATCTTTTGCACTAATGACAACATTACCTGCAGCATCAACTTCATAAGGAATTGGCGTTAACGTTTGGTTAGAACCAAATTCAACCACAGATGAAATCTCAGATAGTTTGGCTAAGCTAGCACCTTTATTGGCTTCGATTGCCGCCTCTAAGCCACCATCAGCAACAGACTTAGCCTCTATACGTTCTGATCCTGCTCCAGACATACGCATAGATTGGGTCGAATTAACAGCCAAAGCGACACCAATAATAGTCATAAGCAACAATATGATAAGTGCAAAAAATAATACAATTCCTTTTTGCTTTTTCATCTTACCAACCTTCTAATTTCTAATTAACACTGGATTTGCAAGCACCATAGTCGTCGAAACTATCTTGCGTCGATAATGATCATTCAAATTTTTAATTTCCTTATCGCCCAGAGTGTAAGTAGTTTCATTGGTGTAACTTTTATCTTCATCAATAGCGCGAACCAACAAGAAAACCCTTAAGGCAACAAGTCTTTGAAATAATTCGTTGTCCCACATTAATGTGGTTACATTTTCTGCTGGCATAAAACTATCGGCGGTATCGTCTCCATTACTATCAAAACCATAAAGAATACGCATATTCTCAATGCCTTCAACTAACTGCTCTTCGTTATTCATGCCATTATTCTTGGTTAATGTTTTTCGGCGTAGAACAGGTACAGAACCATCATTTTTAATAAAATAAATATGATGCTGATATTCCCAAAAACGAGCATTTTCGAGTACTGGATTGGGAGGATTACCGCCTTTAAACATCACAGCTTCACTCGAAGTTGCAGCCATATAAAAACGCTCGCCATTGGGATTAGTCACTGGTGGGCCAACTAATCTTTTAATTTGAATGATATCCGTATTCTGATTCACACCTGATAAGCAACTTAATGTATCCCCACTCTCGCCCTCTTCATATCCCCATAGACGCCTAAAGTGTGCAGGTTCAGCATTAGGTAAAGTACCGTTATTTACACCTGCACCAATACAATCATTTGCAACACCATCCCTCAAGGTCATATTGGTTCCAAGTACAAAATCAGTTCCCGTTATGTCCCCCATAAAACCTAACTGACTAATGTCTCTTTCCATGAGCGACAAAGCTATTCGTCCATTTTCTTGCAATTGGTTAAACTGGCTCGTTGTGATCACATTGGAAGAAGACATACTAAACATGCCAAAAAGCCCAAGAGTGAGAAATAAGCCAATGACCATAGAGACCATTAGCTCAACCAGCGACATCCCTTTCTCACAGTTTTTTAAATTATCCATACATAGTTAACCTAAATAATCATTGTCGAAAGAATAAAAAGCCGCCTACGCGTACCAATATCTTCTCCACATTCACTCCCAGAATAACTTGTACCCGCGCCCTCTCGGATCCCTCTCCACGCAATTGCGACCGTTACAGTTGAACCATCTACATTAATGCAAGCTGTTGGAGAGTCTAACCCACCAACATTCTGGCTATCCATAACTTCGGCAGCCCCCATAAAACTCTGTTCCCACTGGTAAAGATCCCAAGCTTCAGTCTCTTCAGGAGTACATATACTCACTGCGCCAACAGCAACGTCACAAACATTGCCTGGTTTATTAAGAGAGCCAGTATACTCACCAGCGTAATTACCCAGCTGCGCTCTATTCAGCTTCATTCGATTAATTATATCGTTTGCATAATAGGAGGCTTGAGTTTGCTGAAAGGATTCAAAGCTGCCACGCTTTGCAACAATATGCAGATTAAAAATACCAATTAAGCCAATGACTAAGATCACTAACGCAACAAGCACTTCAATTAATGAGAAGCCCCGTTGAAATTCCCTTTGTGTCAACCTTTCGATTTTAGTCATATTTTTGACAAGCTTTTCAGCTATTTACCTTTAAAAATCTTAGTATTACGATAAAAACTACCAACAGTTAATAATAGATGAGTAAAATGTAAGTAGCCAGTAACATTAGCACATAAGCATTGACATAATTATGCTTTGAATGAATTTGAGACAATAAAAAAGAGGCTTATAGCCTCTTTTTTATTGACGATTAAACAGTACACAGATTTAACGTAATTCGGCTGGCACAGCAAAAACAGTGTCTTCTTTACGCCCTTCAACTTCAGTCACAACACTAGGAGCAAGTTTAGCGATTGCTTGAACCACTTGTTGGACTAAAACCTCGGGGGCTGAAGCTCCAGCGGTGACGGCTACACGTGTAACATTATCAAACCAACTAGACTCAACATCATCTGCAGTATCCACTAGATAAGACTGGGTTCCTGTTTTCAATGCTAGCTCGCGTAAACGATTAGAGTTAGAGCTGTTCTTTGAGCCAACAACAATCAACAAATCAACGTCTGCAGATAAATTGCGTACCGCATCTTGACGATTCTGCGTTGCATAACAAATATCGTCTTTTCGCGGACCTTCAATAGAGGGAAACCTTTTTTGTAACGCAACAATAATGTCCAAAGTATCATCTACAGACAAAGTAGTTTGTGTCACGAAGCAAAGATTATTGGGATCGCGCACTTCCAAAGCTTCAACATCTGCAGGCGATTCAATCAGATAAACGCCACCATTAGGATTATCGTATTGACCCATAGTACCCTCGACTTCAGGGTGCCCTTCATGGCCAATCAGGATGCACTCAATACCTTTGCGGCTGGCACGCGTCACCTGAAGATGTACTTTAGTCACTAAAGGACACGTCGCATCAAAGACTCTCAGCCCTCGCGCCTTAGCCTCTTGTCTCACCGCTTGAGATACACCATGGGCACTGAAGATAACAATGTTGTTATCCGGCACTTGATCTAACTCTTCGACAAAAACCGCACCGCGATCCTTCAGATTCTGCACGACATAGCGGTTATGCACGACTTCATGGCGAACATAGATAGGCGGCGAAAATAATTCCAACGCCCGTTCAACAATACTGATAGCACGATCAACACCCGCACAAAAACCGCGCGGGTTAGCGAGCATAATATTTAAACTTGGGCTAGTAGGATCGAGTTTCATCTTAAAATACCTTTACTACGTCCAGTTCAAAAGTGATCTTGTGTCCTGCCAGAGGATGATTAAGATCGACTGTGATGGAATCACCCGCAACATCACGGACAATACCTGGGATCTCACTACCACCAGGGCCAGCAAAACTCACAATCACGCCAGCCTCTAAACTCATGTCAGCCGGAAAACGGCTTCGATCTAGATAATGGATAGCATCAGGATTGGATTCGCCAAAGGCATCAATCGCTTCAAGCGTGAAACTGTGCTTATCACCTTCAGCAAGCGTCACCAGCTGCGCCTCAAATGCAGGACTTAAAGTACCATCACCCACATTTAATCGAGCCGGTTTACCCGAAGCTTTAGTGCTATCGGCAGTTGAGCCATCAGCAAGCACAATGTTCATGTGGCATAATAATGAACGTGTCACAGTCACTTTTTAACCCCTTCAGCGCTATCAGCTTCAGACTTATCGCTTACAAATGCATCCCAAATAATCAGCACTGCACCGATACAAATAGCAGCGTCGGCAATATTGAATGCTGGATAATGGCTCTTATTCCAGAAAAAATCGATAAAATCAACCACGAAACCATGCATCAATCGATCGACTAAATTACCTAAAGCACCACCAATCACTAAGGTGTAAGCTAGATTCAGTTTCCACAAAGAAGACGATTGCTTACGCAACCACACAGTCAATAACGTACTGAATCCAATCGCAACAATCGTAAACAGCCAGCGCTGCCAACCTCCAGCTTCACTTAAAAAACTAAAAGCTGCACCATAGTTACGTACATAAGTGAAATTAAAGAAAGGCAATAATTTCACTGATTCATACAAATCAAAATTGGCTAAGACCCATTGCTTAGATAGCTGATCGGCTAAAAACACCAATACAGCTACCCAATACCAACGTAAGCCACTGTCTTTCCAAGTTAATGGCATACAGATCCTTTACGCAAACTGACGAACTTCGCCGTCACCTTCAATATTGGTTACGCAGCGAGTACAAAGTGTTGGGTGAGCCTCAATAGTGCCAACCTCTTCTCTGTGGTGCCAACAACGCTCACACTTCTCGGCAGTGCTTGAAGCAACCACTAATTTCAGTGATGCCAACTCAGTCTCAACCGCTTCCAATGTCGCATCGGCTAAAGGCAATACTTTGGCTTCAGAGGTCAATAACACAAATCTAAGCTCATCGCCGATATGGGTTAATTGCTCAGTCAAGGTAGCATCCGCAAACAAGGTCACTTCAGCTTCTAATGAGCCACCGATACGTTTGTCGCGGCGAGCTTGTTCAATCACTTTGTTGACTTCATTACGCACGGTTAGCAACTGCTGCCAATAGTCATCGCTCAAATCAGTCGCTAAGGTGACTGATTTCAAGCCTTGATACCATTCTTGGGTAAAGACATAAGCATCACGCTCGCCAGGCAGTAATTGCCATACTTCGTCAGCAGTGAAGCTTAGAATTGGCGCAATCCAACGCACCATGGCCTCAGAGATCAGATACAGCGCCGATTGACAACTACGGCGTGCATGGCCTTCTTGCTTAGCCGTATATTGGCGATCTTTAATGATGTCCAGATAGAAACTGCCTAACTCAACCGAGCAGAACTGCATCAGTTTTTGAGTCACTATATGGAAGTTATATTGATCATAGGCTTCGATGATTTCCTGTTGTAGCGCAGCGGCACGGCGAACAACCCAACGATCTAACGCCACCATATCTTCAACGGCCACTAAATCCTTAGCGGGCTCGAAACCGTTTAAGTTGGCTAATAAGAAACGCGCAGTGTTACGAATACGACGATAGGCATCGGCGCTGCGATTTAAGATTTCGTCAGAAACCGTCATCTCACCGCTGTAATCGGTTGCCGCAACCCATAAACGCAGAATGTCGGCGCCTAATTTGTTGGTTACCGTTTGTGGTGCAATCACGTTACCAATAGATTTTGACATCTTACGGCCTTTACCATCGACGGTAAAACCGTGGGTAAGCACTTGCTTATACGGTGCTTTGCCATTCATTGCGGTTGAAATCATCAAAGATGACATAAACCAACCGCGATGTTGATCGCTACCTTCAAGATACAAGTCAACACCGTGTCCGTGGAATTCAGGACGTGCGGCTACCACTGATGAGAAGGTTGAGCCAGAGTCATACCAAACGTCCAAAGTATCAGTGACTTTACGGTATTGTTCCGCTTCATCACCCAGCAATTCTGCGGCATCAAGGTCCCACCAAGCTTGAATACCCTGCTGTTCGATACGATTCGCCACGCGTTCCATTAACGACACGCTATCAGGGTGTAACTCTTCGGTTTCTCGGTTCACAAACAGCGTGATAGGCACACCCCAAGTACGTTGGCGTGAGATACACCAGTCAGGGCGGTTTTCAACCATTTTTTCGATACGACTTTGGCCCCAATCAGGGATCCATTGAGTCTGCTCGATTTCTTTCAATGCTTGCGTACGTAGACCGTGGTTATCCATAGAGATGAACCACTGCGGTGTCGCGCGGAATATAATTGGTGTTTTGTGGCGCCAGCAATGTGGGTAGCTGTGACGGTAAGCCACGTGATTCAGCAAGGCACCTTTTTCTCTCAGCAAAGCTACGACGTTATCGTTAGCTTTAAAAACATGTTGCCCAGCAAAATACTCAGTATCAGGCTTGTATACACCGTTGTCGCCAACAGGGTTTGCGACTTCTAAGCCGTACTTTTGACCAACAACAAAGTCGTCTTGACCGTGACCAGGGGCAGTATGAACGATACCGGTACCCGCATCAGTAGTGACGTGATCACCTAAAATTGCAGGCACATCAAAATCCAAGAACGGGTGATTAAAGCGGACAAGCTCAAGCGCGGCGCCTTTGGTTGTACCAAGCACAGTATGGCTTTCGATGTTATAGCGAGTCAGGCAAGATTCAACCAAGACTTCAGCTAAAATAAGCGCTTGCGTCACACCGTCTTTTTCGAATTCGACTAAGCTGTAATCCAGCTCAGGACTCAAAGACAAGGCGCGGTTCGCTGGTAGCGTCCATGGCGTGGTCGTCCAAATTACCATAGAGACAGGATGTGAGTAATCGCTTACCCCAAACTTAGCCGCAACGGCTTTACTGTCAGCGGCGACAAACACCACATCGATTGCGGGTGATGTCTTATCTTCATATTCGACTTCGGCTTCGGCTAACGCTGAACCACAGTCGGTACACCAATGCACAGGTTTGACGCCTTTATGCAAGTGACCACTCTCAATCACTTTCGATAAAGAACGAACGATATTAGCTTCCGTCGAAAAATCCATTGTTAAGTACGGATTTTGCCAATCACCCAACACACCTAAACGGATAAAGTCTTCACGTTGGCCGTTAACTTGCTCTGCAGCGTATTTACGGCATTCTTCACGGAATTCTGCTGCAGTGATTTTTTGACCTGGCTTACCCACTTTTTGCTCAACTTTCAGCTCAATAGGCAAACCATGGCAATCCCAACCTGGTACATAAGGTGCGTCAAAACCAGACATAGTTTTTGACTTAACAATAATGTCCTTGAGGATTTTATTAACTGAGTGACCAATATGAATACTGCCATTCGCATACGGTGGGCCGTCATGCAAAATGAAGGGAGTACGGCCAATTCGGCTATCACGGATCTGTTGATACAAACCGTCTTTTGTCCAGCGCTCTAACATCTCTGGCTCGCGATTTGCCAAATTACCACGCATCGGAAACTCTGTTTCCGGCAAATTCAAAGTAAATTTATAGTCGCTCATTGATCCTATACCGTTAATTAAACTGATAAATTTCAGCCTGCATCATTACCAAATAAAGCTCTGGCTTCATTTGCATCATTTAAAATCTGTTTTTTTAGCGCATCCAATGAGTCAAAAGGTTGCTCATCTCGGAGTTTAGCTACCAACTCGACTTCAACATGTTTGCCGTAAATGTCACCTTCAAAATCAAAAAGATGCACCTCAAGCTGACACACTTGACCGTTCACTGTCGGGCGAAACCCAATATTGGCGACGCCCTCATAAATATCGCTGTTATCCCAATAACATTTAACCGCAAACACACCGCGTACCGGCACAACATTGCGCTTTAAGGCGATATTCGCGGTGGGAAAACCAATTGTGCGGCCAATTTTTTGCCCATGCGCTACACGACCACTCAAGGTAAAAGGGTGTCCTAATAGGCGTCTAGCCTGTTCAAGATTGCCCTTCGCCAATTGTTCACGCACAGCAGTCGAGCTCACTCTTTGCGAGCCCAGCATAAAACTTTGAGTGCTGACCACAGTAAATCCATATTGGATACCCGCCTGCACTAGCATTTCAAAATTGCCTTTACGGCCTTGACCAAAACAAAAATCATCACCGACGACGAGGTATTTGACACCCAGTTTGCGGACCAACAATTCTTCAATAAAATGCTCTGCAGGTTGATTAGCAAAAGTGCGATTAAAGTTAACACACACTAACCGCTCAACCCCGAGTTCATCGAGTAAAATGACTTTATCACGTAATAAACTTAAACGAGCCGGCGCGTTGTCGCCGCTAAACAATTCTTGCGGCTGAGGCTCAAACGTCATTAATGTCGATGGCAGCGATAACTGCTTCGCCTTCTGCACTAAATTCGCAATCACTTGTGCATGACCACGATGGACGCCGTCAAAATTACCTATAGTCAATACACACCCGTGGTGGGATGACAAAATGTTATGTATACCGCGGATTAATTCCATAACGTTAGACAACTGCCAAGCGCAAATCGGCTGATTATATAACAGCTAGCGATGAGAATCAGCAATCAAGCTCCCCGTTTAATTGACCAAGGACGAATTCCGAGCAAAAGCAGACACAATAAATAACTGACTGCCCCAACTAAAATTAAGCCTATCAAGGCTTTCGCACGATCGAACAAATGCCAATCTAACCAAATTTGTTGTGAAGGCAAAAAGTAATACAAGACTACCACCATCAAGGCTGTAGAGACCACGGCTTTAGCAAAAAACACCATAGTCGGCCTAGAAACACGATAAACGCCAGCTAAATGCAAGCCTCTGTATAGTAATGTGGCGTTAAGCAAAGCTGACATCGAAGTCGCAATCGCCAGTCCAACATACCCAAAAGGAATAGCAAACAGTAAGTTAAAGCCCATGTTTGTGATCATGGCAATAATGCCATAACGCACAGGTGTTTTGGTATCTTGACGAGAGTAATAGCCAGGAGCAAGCACCTTAATCAGCATAAAGCTAAGCAAACCACTGCCATAAGCCATCAAACTATAGGAAGCCATTTCAACATCATGCAATGAAAAAGCACCGCGCATAAATAATACCATCAACATAGGCTTTGCGAGCACGATCAATCCCATCATAGCCGGTAGACCTAGCAGTAGAATCGCTTTAATCCCCCAATCCATCGTCTTGCCAAAGCCCGCACCTTCGTCATTCACATGGTTTCGTGACAGCGCAGGTAAAATCACAGTAGCAATCGCGATCCCAAACAATCCTAAGGGAAATTCGAGTAAACGGTCGGCATAATAGAGCCAACTTATTGAACCCGTCATCAAAAAACTGGCGATAAATGTATCAAATAGCAGGTTAATCTGTGAGACAGACACGCCAAACAATGCTGGGATCATCAAAGTTCTGATTTTCACCACGCCCGGGTGATGCCATCCCCAAGAAGGCTTGACGAGCGCATTTTCACGCAATAAAAAGGGAATTTGAAATAGGAACTGAATCAAACCACCACAAAAAACGCCCCAAGCCAAGGTAATCTCAGGCTGGGTCGATGTAGGCGCATAGAAAATAGCCGCCGCAATAATTGCCACATTGAGAAAAACGGGTGTAAAAGCCGATACCGCAAAACGGCCTCGGGTATTTAAAATTGAGCCCGCTAATGCCGTAAATGTGATAAACCACAGATAAGGAAAAGTAATTTTAAGCACAACGGTAGCGAGTTCAAATTTAGCACCATCTGGCTCGTTGTTAAGCCAAGCGATGAACCAACCACCACCGAATAAAGCTGACAACACAGGTGATGCAACCACCCCCAAAAGGGTCACTATTGTCACTAGTAAACCTAATGTGCCCGCAACTTTACTCAATAAATCACGAGTCTCTTCTGCGGTATGTTTCTCTTGGTACTCAGTTAAAACAGGTACAAACGCCTGTGCAAAAGCCCCTTCAGCAAACAAACGGCGTAAAAAATTAGGAATTTTATTTGCAAAGAAAAACACATCAGCACTTGTCCCTGCGCCCATCAAATTAGCAACAACCACATCCCTAACTAGACCTAAAACTCGGGATATCAATGTCATAGCACTAACAATCAGGCCAGATTTTAATAATTTTCTACTCAAACGTCCCCCAGACCCATATCGAATTGATTAGGTGATACATCTCAAAAAATCGATTCAGGCTCTGTCACACTGCGGTAATAGCTGCTAGAATTGCGCCACATATTACACGAGTTGGGTCGAAGATAGCCAAGGCAGGTTGGATTAATTTATCTTTATGATGAATATTCAATCATAGTCATTGACAAAGTGACTAAATGCAGGCATATTCCTCGGCCTTTAAAAGTATCAAATCCAGTTTTTAGGAGTTGCACCTTGGCTAATAGCAAGTCTGCAAAGAAGCGCGCGCTTCAATCTGAAAAGCGTCGTCAGCATAACGCCAGCCGTCGCTCAATGTTACGTACATACGTTAAAAAAGTAATCGCTGCAATTAAAGCAGGCGATCACAAAACAGCAACAGAAGCTTTTGCTGTTGCACAACCAATCGTTGACCGTATGGCGACTAAAGGTCTTATTCACAAGAATAAAGCCGCTCGTCAAAAGGCACGTTTGAACGCTAAGATCAAAGCAATCGCTGCTTAATCTATAACATAGCAAATGAAAAAAACCGGCAATTGCCGGTTTTTTTATATCTGAAAAACACTATTAATGACAATAAATGTTGTTCAATAAGTGAATCATCTCCCGTACTTCATCACTCTTGAGTGAATAAAATACCGTTTGCGCTTCTTTGCGTGTGGTTACTAAATTATCTTTGCGTAACCAAGCAAGATGTTGTGATAGTGCCGATTGACTTAAGCCTAATTTTTTATTCATTTCGCCAACGCACATTTCTCCTTCATTCAATAAATAACAAAGAATAAATAAACGGCGTTCGTTCGCGAGTGCCTTTAATAGCACTACGGCATGATCGGCTCGCTCCTGCATTAATTCAATATTCATTACGCACTTTCTCTCCTAAAACTAACCCCTGCGCTAATATAGCGTCGCCTTACGGATATAGTCGGGACATAAAGCACACTTTTTGCTAGATTGTTTTTAAAAATGGGACATGCTTAATAAAAATAAAGGAAATCTAATGAAGCCCTATCAAACTACACTTCTCTCGAGTCTTTTAATCGGGAGTTTAAGTGCGTGCCAAACTCAAGTAGAAACTGCCCCTAGTGAAGTCATTCAATTACAACAGGCAGCATTATCTTCGCAATTAAGCTATGACTTAGTCGAGTCACTCACGGTTGAAGTGGGTCCAAGACTTGCTGGAAGCCCAAAAGATATCCTCGCCGTTAACTGGGCGATAAATAAACTGACCAGCCTTGGTTTTGACCGTGTTTATAAAGAAGCCGTACAAGTGCCAATTTGGGAGCGCGGTGAAGCCAAAGCCAAAATCACCGTCCCTGTAGAACAGCCGTTGGTCATTACTGCGCTTGGTGGCAGTATTGCGACTCCTGCTGGAGGTATACAAGCTAAAATCGCGCGCTTTGATAGCCTAGAGGCATTACAACAAGCCAAGCCTGAAGAGGTGCAAGGTAAGATTGTTTTTATTGACCAAAAAACAGAGCGCCATATCACTGGTGAAGGTTATGGTAAAAGCGTTGGTGGCCGCTCGAAAGGGGCAGTCGCTGCAGCACAAAAAGGCGCAGTTGCTATCGTGATCCGCTCTATTGGCACAGATCATGACCGCATGGCCCATACTGGCATCATGCGCTACCAAGATGGCGTGCCTAAGATCCCCGCGGCTGCCATGTCAAATCCCGATGCAGATTTGGTTGGTGCATTGCTAAAACGCGATCCTAATGCCCTGCTCGAATTGCATATGTCGCCAAAAAACTTAGGTTTTAATACTTCCTACAATGTCATTGCCGAAGTAACGGGCAGTAGTAAGCCCAATGAAATAGTGCTCATTGGTGCTCATTTAGATTCCTGGGATGAGGGTACTGGCGCGATTGATGATGGCGCTGGTGTCGCCATTGTGACGGCTGCAGCCAAGCATATTCAAGATCTCCCCATAAAACCCGCTCGCACTGTTAGAGTCGTGCTATATGCCGCTGAAGAAGTTGGGCTCGTTGGTGGTAAAGCGTATGCAGAGGCTCATAAAGCTGAATTACCGCTGCACTACATAGCTGCAGAGTCTGATTTTGGGGCCGGTAGAATTTATCAAATCGATACTAAAGTGAATGAGAACATATTCACCGAAGTACAGCAGGCGCTCAGCCCTATGTCATTCAATGGCGTTGCACTGGGCAATAACCAAGCTTCTGGTGGGCCAGACGTATCTATGCTCCCCGCATTAGGTGTTCCAGTTGCATCTCTGAGGCAAGATGGCCACGATTATTTCGATTACCATCACACACCGAATGATACTTTAGATAAAATCGACCCTGCCGCATTGGCTCAAAACGTCGCCGCCTACGCACAATTTGCTTATATCATGGCAAATTCAACGGTGACATTAACGCCTTTAGTCACCCAATCTGAAAAATAGGCCATCAATGATATAGAGAACAGCATTAGCTGTTCTCTATCAATTAACATCTTATCGATATTTCGCTATTGCTCTTCACGTAAAAACGTTGGATTTGTTAGGGAACTCTGCTCTTCACTATAATAATAACCAGCAACATTAAATGCTTTTAATTCATCTAAAGTGTTAATTTGATGCGTAATGAGATATCTCGCCATCATGCCTCTAGCACGCTTAGCAAAAAAACTGATCACTTTATATTGGCCATTTTTACAATCTTTAAATATGGGTGAAATTAATTGCCCTTGAAGTTTTTTAGGCTTTATTGCTTTAAAATATTCATTAGATGCAAGATTGACAATAATATCACTACTCGTTTCAGCAAGCGTTTCATTTACCGCTTGAGTTAACGTCTCTCCCCAAAACTCATATAGGTTTTTACCTTTAGGATTAGAAAGTGCCGTGCCCATTTCTAAACGATAAGGCATAATTAAATCCAGCGGTCTGAGCAAACCGTAAAGTCCAGATAAAATACGTAGTTGTGACTGAGTTCGAGCAATTTCATCTTCAGACAATGTATCAGCATCAAAGCCAGTATACACATCGCCTCTAAAAGCAAAAATGGCCTGTTTTGCATTATCTAAACTAAAATCTGGCCGCCACTCCCCAAAACGTGCCGCATTTAAACCCGCAATTTTATCACTCACTTTCATTAAAGTGGCGATGTCTGTAGGGGTCAATTGCCGACACACTTGGATCAACTCCTGACTATAAGTTAAAAAATCAGGTTGTGAATACACCTGCGTCAGTGGCGGCTGTTCAAAATCTAAGGTCTTCGCCGGCGAAACCAATATCAACATCAAAAACTCCCAACAGAAACAAAAATATATGCCTATGATACTGAACGAGCATAAAAAAACCACGCTTTAACAGCGTGGTCTTTTCGATTACAACAATCAGTAATGCCTATTGTCGATGCGCTAGGCTAATTAAAGCTTTTTAGCCGGCACAAGACTGGTATCTTGCCAAATATCATCATCAAGCTGATCCATCAACTCAGGAAATTTACTACGATCGAATTCTGGAGTCTTACCCGCGTTGATCTGTTCGCGATAATCATTAATAACGCGAATTGCCAGACCCGATAATAGTAATAGAGCAACAATGTTTACCGTCGCCATCAACCCCATCGAAACGTCAGCCAAGTTCCACACTAAACTTATCTTAGCGACGGCACCAAACATGACCATGCCAAGCACACACAAACGGAATAAGGGCAGTGCTTTGGTACTATTTCCCATTAAATACATCACATTTGTTTCAGCGTATGAGTAATTGGCTATGATGGATGTAAAGCAGAATAAGAAAATAGCCACCGCAATAAATGCGCCACCCCAGTCGCCAACATGTGCAGACATGGCATTAATGGTTAATCGAATCCCATCATCACTCGAGCCAATATCCCCTGATAGCAGGATTATCGCAGCCGTTGCAGTACAGATAACGATAGTATCCGCAAACACGCCCATCATCTGCACAAAACCTTGGGATGCTGGATGATTAGGGTTAGGCGATGCACTTGCCGCGACATTCGCCGCACTGCCCATACCCGCTTCATTCGAGAAAAGTCCACGAGCAATACCCGCTTGCATTGCCTGCGCGACAGTATAAGCCACGCCGCCAGCGGCAGCCTCTTGCCAACCAAAAGCACTTTTCACAATTAAGCTAATAATCGCAGGTAATTGTTCTAGGTTGAAAATAACGATAATGAAGGCTACAAGAATGTAGGCTAAGGCCATAATGGGGACAAGAAATTCAGATACTCGCGCGACTTTACGTAGACCACCGACAATCACAAATCCACTGGCAATAACTAGCCCAATCCCTACATAGGTTGGATTAAAACCAAATACTCGCTCCATGGCACCGGTAATAGTGTTAGCTTGTACTGCATTGAATACTAAACCAAAAGCAATGATCAAAAAGACAGCAAATAAAATGCCCATCCATTTCTGACCCAATCCTTTTTCCATGTAGTAGGAAGGACCACCGCGGAACTGGCCATTATGATCTCGGACTTTATAAACCTGCGCTAAGGTTGATTCAACCATAGCAGTCGCCATACCTAAAATAGCGATAAGCCACATCCAAAATACTGCACCTGGACCCGCAGCACCAATAGCAACAGCGACACCGGCCATATTACCAGCACCGACACGGGCTGCCATACTCGTACAAAAGACTTGAAATGAAGAAAGACCGCTATCGCAACCTTGCCGACTCATGGTCATAACTTTGATGGAATGTTTAAAGTGGGTTAACTGAATAAAGGCAAGTCTAATGGTGAAATAGAGACCAGCTCCTACTAGTCCATATACTAACAACTTACCCCAAAGTAGCGCATTCAAAAAATTAACTATGGTTTCTAACATATTATTTTACTTCTTCCCGTAGCAAATGCTCCTCTAATTGTAATTAAAGGTACAACATCTGTGGTGAATGAATCCTTCCAAGTTAAAGGTAAGAATTTCGGTAGATTTATTTTTTCAAATTATCCTTCCGTGAATTTACAACATCACGGCTACCGAATTCAACGCAGCAAAATAGCACAGTATTCGAAATTGCTCATGTGATCAAGCTCGCGTTTGCACAGTTAAACGTCATTGACATCACGTCTTACAACACTAGCTAAGCTACTGTTAAAGCTAGATTAACAAAAGGCCTAAGTTGCGCTATTATTTTTAACAGCAAAAACAACTTTTAAAATTTGGATGTAGGGCACATTTTTGTAATAAAACTACAAATATAGTAACCCCATAGAAACTTCAATCATCTCTTGTTTGTTTTAGTGAGGCTTAACATGACACAAATACATGAAATCAATGCTCTGAAAAAGTATGTCAGAGCGACAAACTTTCTTGCGACCTCGCAAATTTACCTCAAACAAAACGTCTTACATAAACGTCCACTTGCCCATACTGATATCAAGCCACGTTTACTTGGCCATTGGGGTACCTGCCCAGGTATTAACTTTGTCTATGCCAACATTAACCGCTTGATAGTGAAGCATAACCGCTCTTTTATCTATTTAGTCGGTCCAGGCCATGGTTTTCCCGCTGTACAAGCAAACTTATTCATTGAAGGCTCTTTAAGTCATTTCTATCCAGAAACTATTCCCTACAATGAAACTGGCATCGAAGATATTTGTAAGAAGTTTTCTGCCGCTTATGGTTATCCTTCACATGCAAACCCTGAAGCACCAGGACAAATTCTTGAAGGTGGCGAATTAGGCTACTCACTCTCAGTAGGCTGGGGGGCAGTATTAGATAATCCAGATCTGATCGCAACCGTCTTAATTGGTGACGGCGAAGCAGAAACGGGACCATTAGCCGCATCTTGGTATGCAAACCGCTTAGTTTCACCAGCGACCAGCGGTGCAGTATTGCCAATTGTGCATATTAACGGCTATAAGATTTCCGGTCCTACCCGCATGGGACGTATGAGCCATGAAGAACTGGATCTTGAATTCCGTGGTCTTGGCTATTTCCCCATCATAGTTGATAACGAATTAGAAGAAGATATCTATGTGCAGATGACAAATGCCATGGATACCGCTTATACCATGATCAATGACATTCAACGTCGAGCACGCAGTGGCGAAGATGTAGTTAAACCAAAATGGCCAGTCATTTTAATGCGTACAGCCAAAGGTTGGACTGGTGTCAGTGAATATAAAGGTAAGAAATTAGAAGGTAACTGCGAATCGCATCAAGTAATCGTCAATAAATGTGCCACTGATAAGGGTCATTTAGATGCGCTGGATAATTGGCTTGCCAGTTACGACTTCCAAGAACTCTACCAAATGAATGAAAAAGGCGAACTGATTTTTGATGCCGATATTTGTTCATTAATCCCACCCAAACAACTTGCCTGTGGCCGTCAACATTTAACCTATGGCGGAGAAGTTGTTAGAGCATTAACCAATCCAGATCTTGAAAAACTCAGCTATGGCCCAGAAGTACCACGTGGTCAACGTGGCTATTCAATGCTAAAAATGGGCGAATGGATGCGCGATGCATTCAAGTTAAACCGCGACCAACGTAATCTACGTATTTTTAGCCCTGACGAAACCTATTCAAATCAACTACAAGCTGTATTTGAAGAAACCGATCGTGCATGGCAGTGGCCAATTGAGAGTTGGGATGAAGATATGTCCCGTGAAGGTCGAGTCATTGAACTGCTTTCTGAAAACTTACTTTTTGGCATGCTACATGGTTACACAGTAACAGGCCGCCACGGCATGCTACCCACCTACGAAGCATTCTCACAAGTTATCTCATCGATGGCCGATCAGTACTGTAAATATGTCTACGCCAGCCAAGGCGTACATTTCCGTAAGCCACTGCCAGCCTGTAATGTCGTATTATCTTCATTACTTGAGCGCCAAGATCATAATGGCTATTCACATCAAAACCCATCTTTCCTTGGGGCTATGCTGGAGAAACATCCAAAAATAATCTCGGCTTACTTACCCGCAGATGCCAACAGCACATTGGTTTATACAGAGCGAGCCTTCGCTGACCGTGACAAACTCAATATTCTGGTTGCAGGTAAAAAAGAATTACCACAATGGCTAAGCTTGGAAGAAGCGCGTAAACAAACAAAAGACGGCGTAATGGTGTGGGATTTTGCCTCAGATGAGAATCCCGATATTGTGCTGGCAGGTTGTGGTGATTATGTCACTCAAGAATGTATGGCTTCTCTAGTATTAATCAGAGAACTCCTTCCAAGAGTGAAAATCCGCTTCGTTAGTGTCACTGAATTAAGCAGTGATGGCTTAGGTAGCCGTAAATTTAAAGAAAAACCTTGGTTAATGGACGAAATATTTACTCAAGATAAAGGCGTGGTATTCAACTACCATGGTTACCCAAATACAATCAAAAAGTTAATTTTTGATTACAAAGGCAGCCGTCGCTTCAGAATTAAAGGCTACGAAGAAGAAGGTTCAACAACAACGCCATTTGATATGGGTGTTCGTAACGGTACATCACGCTATCACCTTGTAATTGATATGGCTTACAAGCTGTTCCAACAGGGTGTTATTGATGAAACTATGCACGTCTCTATTACCACTGATATGCTGCAAAGATTAGTTGACCACCGCAACTATATTAAAGCGAATGGTGTAGACCCAGTGGAAATCGAAAATTGGGTATGGACACGCTAATAGAAACATTTAATTAACATTAGATTGTAATTTAAAGGCATTCTTCGGAGTGCCTTTTTTGCATTAAAAATACCAGTTACAGAATGACAACCCTTAAAAGGTTGATCTTAATACTGGAAAAAGTTAACAAACCAAGTGATAATTAACCGCTGGCTAAAATATCAAAGGATCCCCACACTAAGTGCTAGCAATGTTTTGCACAAAACCAGCAAAGCATATTGGTGGAGAATCATAATCAATGGACGTAAATAAAATGATGAAGAACACATTAAAAGTAGTATTACTGACATCTCTGCTTCCACTCGCAGCCAGCGCATCTCAGGAACTTACACCTTGGTATGTTGGTGCCGGTTTAGGCGTTAATAACTATGAGCACGTTGCCACTCAGAACGGTGAAGACAGTCCATACGCTTGGGATGTTTTCGCAGGCTACATGTTCAACGATTACTTCGGTGCTGAAATCGGCTTCCGTGATTTAGGTAATGCAGATTGGAACGCAGCGGGTATCAGCAATGATGCAAGCGTAAAAGGTTCTACACTTGGTCTAGTTGGTATTTGGCCACTAGCTAACCGCTGGAGCCTATCAGCTGAAGCTGGTGCAATGTACTATTCACTCGAAAACAGCCAAAACAATGGTGTAACGTCGAGCAAATACAGTACAAATGATTTTGCTCCATATTTAGGTGCTGGTGTTGGTTATAACTTCACTGACAACTTAAAATTACAAGCTAAATATCGTCGTTATGAAAACTTAAATGATGATTACAATATTGTTGAAGCTGATAGCAACTACTGGGGTCTAGAACTGAGCTACCGTTTCGGAACTCCAGTTGCAGCAGCTCCAGTTGCCGCAGCAGTCGTTGCAGCAGCACCGGTTGATTCTGACAACGATGGCGTTTACGACGACAAAGATCAATGTCCAGCAACACCAGCAACTCACAAAGTTGACTCTGTTGGCTGTACTATCTATGAAAACGTGAAGAACAAAGAAGACGTAGGTTCAATCCAGTTTGCTAACGATTCTGCTGTAGTTAAAAATGTTTACTACAAAGACATCGAAAGATTAGCTAACTATTTGAACAAAAACCCAGCTTTCACTGTTGAAATCGCAGGTCACGCCTCAAATGTAGGTAAACCAGAATACAACATGGAATTGTCTGACAAACGTGCTGACGCCGTTGCCAAGATTCTTGTAGAGAAATATGGTATCAGCGGAAGCCGCGTAACTTCTAACGGTTACGGTGTTACTCAGCCATTGGTTGCTGGTGATTCAAAAGAAGCTCACGCTGCGAACCGTCGCATCGAAGCTATCGTGACTACCACAACAAAACAACCTGTTCTGAAGTAATAGTACTTACTGAAGTAAAAAAGTCGCTGCTTGCAGCGACTTTTTGTTTTTGTGGGGTATACACTAGGACAAGCGACGCCCTCTACTGCAGCCAAGATGATAGCCCGTAGCTCGAGCCATACCTTAATAGACATAAAATTGTCATTTTTGTAATTTTTTTACATTCAAGGTTGGAAAAGTTGGCAAAATCGCTTCTAATAGTCATCAGTGAATTCCGAGTTAAAACTGCTACCTGAGAAGGATGTTTTTCATGGCCAATACATTAGAGCAACTCAAGTTATATACCACTATCGTCGCTGACACAGGCGACATCGAAGCGATTAAACGCTACCAACCTGAAGATGCGACCACTAATCCATCACTCATCTTGAAAGCGGCTCAAATTCCTGAATATGAATCCCTTATAGATAACGCTATCGACTGGGCAAAATCACAAAGTACCGATCTCGTGCAGCAACTTGATGATGCCAGCGACAAACTAGCGGTCAATATCGGCGTAGAAATACTGAAACTCGTTCCTGGCCGTATTTCAACTGAAGTTGATGCCCGTTTATCATTCGATAAAGAAAAATCAATCGCTAAAGCCCATAAATTGGTTCGCCTATATAAAGAAGCGGGTGTAGATAAATCACGCATTCTGATCAAACTCGCTTCAACTTGGGAAGGCATTTGTGCCGCTAAAGAACTAGAGCAAGAAGGCATCAACTGCAACTTAACCCTACTATTTAGCTTTGCTCAAGCGCGTGCGTGTGCCGAAGCGGGTGCTTATCTCATTTCTCCTTTTGTAGGCCGCATACTTGATTGGTACAAAAAAGATACGGGTAAAGATTACAATGCCGTAAATGACCCTGGTGTCATTTCAGTGACTGAAATTTATAACTACTACAAACAACACGGTTTTGACACTGTTGTTATGGGTGCAAGTTTCCGTAATATCGGTGAAATTATTGAGCTAGCAGGTTGCGATCGTCTGACCATTGGCCCTTCTCTATTAGAAGAACTGGCTAATGCGCAAGTTGACATCACACCTAAACTGGTTGCAGCAACGACCACTGTCGCTGCAGAACCCCCATTGACTGAAGCGCAATTCCGTTGGGACTTTAACCAAGATCCAATGGCGGTTGATAAGCTTGCCGAAGGCATTCGAAACTTTGCGATAGACCAAGGTAAGCTCGAAGTCATGCTCACGGCTAAGCTCGCGAACTAAGCACTCTGGAGACGGTGAAATGACACTCTTGACCCAAAGCTCAACATGGCAAGCTTTATCAGCACACAGTAAAAATATTCCGCATATGCGGGAATTGTTTGCAACTGACACAGCACGTTTCAATAAAATGTCGCTATCAGCCTGTGGTTTATTACTGGATTACTCTAAAAACAGAGCAACAGCGGAAACACTGGATCTGTTATTTGCGTTGGCAAGCAATAGCCAACTTGAAGCAAAAATCAAAGCGATGTTTGCAGGTGAAATCATTAACACCACAGAGAAGCGCGCCGTACTGCACACAGCGCTTCGTAGTACTGCAGAACAATCGATTATTGCCGAGGGTCAAGACATAGTTCCTGAAGTTCAACAAACTCTAGATAAGATGCAAGGGTTTGTGAACTCAGTGACGTCAGGTCAATGGAAAGGTTACACAGGTAAAGCGATAACCGATATTGTAAGTATTGGTATTGGCGGCTCTTTCCTTGGCCCCAAAATCGTCTCTCAAGCGTTGCGCCCTTATTGGAACCCCGAATTAAATTGTCACTTTGTGGCAAACGTCGACGGGACTTCTATTAGTGAGAAGCTGAAGTTATTGGATCCTGAAACGACCTTGTTCATCATGTCATCCAAATCTTTCGGGACACAGGAAACCTTAACTAATACCCTCACCGCAAGAGACTGGTTCCTGGCGAAAGGCGGTTTGCAGTCTGATGTAGCAAAACACTTTGTCGCAGTCACTTCAAACGTAGCAAAAGCGACAGATTTTGGTATCGATGCAAACAATATTTTCCCTATGTGGGATTGGGTTGGTGGCCGTTACTCTCTCTGGTCAGCGATTGGCTTGCCGATTACACTTTTGATCGGTATGGATAACTTCAGGGCTCTACTCACGGGTGCGCATCAGATGGATGAGCACTTCGCCACAGCGCCACTGACTGAGAATATGCCGGTTATCATGGGGTTACTCTCCCTATGGTACGGAAACTTCTTTAATGCTCAGTCCCATGTCGTATTAACCTACGATCATTACCTACGTGGTTTACCCGCTTATTTCCAGCAGCTCGATATGGAAAGTAACGGTAAGTCAGTCACCTTAAATGGTACTGATGTTGACTACAGCACAGGTCCCGTCATTTGGGGGGGCGAAGGCACTAATGGCCAACATGCCTACCACCAGCTATTACATCAAGGTACCGCACTAATCCCTGCCGATTTCATTATGCCGCTGCAAAGCCATAATCCTATCGGTGAGCACCATGACCAATTAGCGTCAAACTGCTTCGGTCAAACCCAGGCCTTAATGCAAGGTCGTACTTTTGATGAAGCTTTAGCCGAACTTGCTAATAGCGCATTATCCGCCACAGAGAAGCAGCTGATCGCTCAACATAAAGTCATGCCTGGTAACAAGCCGAGCAATACCTTACTTATGGATAAGCTCACTCCAAGTACCCTAGGCGCTTTAATTGCCTTGTATGAACATAGAACCTTCGTTCAAGGTGCTATTTGGGATATCAACTCCTTCGATCAATGGGGTGTAGAACTCGGTAAGAATCTCGGTAACGATGTGTTAGCACGCATTGGCGCAGAGCAAGATTCCGATGCTTTAGATGCCTCAAGCAACGCATTGATTAACCTTTATCGACAAGGCAAAATCTAATCGAACAAAAAGCCAGCAATTGCTGGCTTTTTAATTCTACCCCGTTCTTTTTATTAAATTTTCCTGCTTAACTCCGCTCTACTTCTGCATATAACATCAATGACATATCACTCAAAGTTCATTTCAACTTAACACAAATGAAACATAATTCTTGCACCCTGTTTTAAAAATATGTTATTTAATCGCTGACAAAACATACAACAACAGGAGGTTGCCATGGATCGTTTAGATTATGGTTGTGCGCTAGATGAAGTCGTTGAAAGACCCGATCGTTCGCGAGGCTCCAATAAAAAGCGTAAATGGCGTGAGATCGAAGCGTTAAAAGATAAGCATCGTTTGCTCAAAGAACTCCAAGAAATCGATAATAACTTTAACTACGACATTGATGCTATCCAGTTGTAATTACATGTTTATATGAGCTAGTTATCATTTCAAACATGAATAGAAAAGCGCCCTTCGGCGCTTTTTTTATTTACAACTATTGAAGCAAACAGAATATAAGCGGGGTATGACCTTACGAGCCGGAGCTTTAAAAAACACATCAAAAACCAGTAAGTTACGATAAAAACCAACGTCATCGACACCGATAATGCTTTACAAATCCCAACCAACTTTGGCTCACGAGACATAGCTGTCTGAATAAAAGATGTGCTCATTAGCTGTATAAAAACACCAGATCAAGCCCACAACATGGGCCCAATAAACTAAAGAGTATTAGTCAGACGCTGTGAGATAAACCCGTAAATCTTCAAATTCTTTCTGCTCTCGATCCAGAAACAAAGGATCATCGATCAGCGATTTCTGACACTCTAACTCAATAACTTGCCAATCTTGCTCAGTTAAGCTTTTGGCTAACAAAGGAAATATTTCCCGTTCCTCCATCTGCATATGTCGCTCTTGCAATGCGACATACTCTGCAAAGTCAACAATCAGTTTCTCGCGGGCAACCACAATATCACTGAGGATCAAGTTTAAAGTCGCCATCAAGGTCGCCGAGGATTGGATCACCGACTCATGTTCGGCACTCAATTTATCGATAGTATCGTTCGTTTTATGGGCTAGGTAGTAGGCATAAATAATGTCTTCAATGGGATGATGGCAACGTTCAGCATATCCTTGCATATATTCAACAATATCGCGCACGACGCTGAAGTTGATTGACTCACCTTCGGATAGTTTCATTTGCTTGTTTTTTAAAACATTTAGCAATACAGCTATATGTTTATGATCATGCATGAGTCTTTTAAGCATAATGCCTCCTGAATATGGGTCTGACTATTGATACTAGCCAAGTCGTGAACTAACACCAATATAACAGGCTAAAACCTGTTCACTTTATGACGTTGATCAAGTAAATCACATACCAAACAGTAAACAGACCACAAACATTAGCACGTCTCGGCATATTTCAGGGAAATTTAGCTGTTTATCTCACCACTTTGCGATTTCTAATCACTTTTTTATTCGTAAATACCACAACCACATAGTCATTTGGCAAGCTGATGTAATTGCTGTTGTAGCTTTTTAAACTCAAGTCTTAATACTTGCTGCGATTCGATTTGCTGCGCTTCATCGACATCCTTAACTGCAAGATACGGGTAATCCTTGAGCAGTTTTTGTTCAAGCACGAATGCTTGCTCAATCTCCTTCGCTTCGATAAGGACTTGTAACCGATGTAAATACTCAGTCAATGACACTTGGTTGATTTCAGCAGGCTCAGATAATCTTGGTGCATTCATAGACCTTGCAGCGATAGCGGGGCTAATTACATCCTGCTGCTCAGTTGCTCCCAATGCGGCTTTAGCTTGCTGCATTTCCGTCTGTCTTTTATGTTCAGCCACGGCTTCTGTTTGCATGTTTAAAGATTGCATCGCTTCAGTATCAGCCATTCTTGTCATTGTTTGTGGCGCAGGGGCACTCATCACCATAGGACTTGGAGCAAGTGCATCTTCGACTTGAGGTCGATTCAGCACCAGCAGACCAACAACAAGCACTAACGATGCCGCGCTCGATAACGCCCAAGGATGGCGTCGCCAAACGGAACTTGGCGCTTCAACGGCGGTTATTTTGCTTTGATGCATTTCAGCTAAGTGAGTTTGCGCCAGCTGTAAGATATCTTGATCGAGTTGCTGCGGTGGAACCTCTAAGGCCTGTTGGCGATACCAAGCCAGCACTTCCTGTTGTAATGCGCGCTCATCAGCACTTGAAGAATTACTCATGACCCGCCTCCTGCCATTTCGCGCTGACACAATCTTTTAGGCTTTGGTAAGCATAACGAATACGGCTTTTAGTCGCTTCTAAGGTCACGCCCGCAATGTCGCTAATTATGGCAGCCGTAAAACCCATTTCAATATTCAGGATAAATGCCTCTTTCTGAACTTGGGGTAACAGTGCGATACATGCCTTTAGCAATAAGCTCTTTTGCGCTTCTTGCCACTGCACATCGGGCTTATCTTGCTCACCCGCCACAAAAGTATCGAGTCCGGCATCATCTTCATCAGTAGCGACTAAATCCACGGGCTTAACCGCCCGTACATGATCAATCAATAAGTTATGAGCGATACGATACAACCAGGTAGTAAACTTAGCACTGGCTTCATAGTTAGCCGCAGCGCGGATCACCCGCCCCCAGGTTTCTTGATACAAATCTTCAGCTAACTGCTTATCACCTAACTGGCGTACAAAGTAGCGATAGAGTGCACCTTTGTGCTTCAGGTATAACTGTTCAAATGCTTTTGAATCGCCCTTGGCATAGCACAACATCAATTGCTCATCTGAGTGCTCATGGTTTGATAATTGCGCTATTGCTAATGCCACGGGAAATTCCTCGTCATTGGGGTTAGCCCCACGAATTTACTTTTACTATTGTAATCTCTCATTGCGCGTATTGCTCTTGTCTCTCACAGGCTCGCCATGAAGCTTATCTTGGGGAGGAAAAGGTTTATCCGTACCATCGAATACCTTCTTAATCGGCACATGATTAGATTGCTCTATGGCCGCGGCGGTTTCCATTAATTGCACAAACTCATGGCGATATCCAAAGGGATCGTCCCCGAATGCCGAACGTGCTAACTGGCTTAACTTAGTATAATCAAATTGATGTAGATAATGGCTGCCATTCAGTAATTGCCCTAATCCTGCAACCGCTGCTGCAAATCTAAAATCATCACTCGCTTGTTCTAACAGCTTAACATTTTGGTCTAACCTGATGGGATAACTCAGTAACTGACTCTGTGTTTGTTCTGGCAACTTGTATCTCAGTTTAAGGAAAGCGATTTCTTCACGGCTGTATTTTTCTTGCCCCGTTTGAGCATCAACGCCATATCTGAGTTTATCATTCGCCATCTGCCCTGCTTCAACATATCTTAATTCATATAAGGCAGTCACTGTATGACCCGCGCCAATTTCGCCCGCATCCACCTTATCGTTGTTGAAATCCTCCCGTGCTAAAGCACGATTCTCATAACCGATTAGACGATACTCAGACACTAAGGCCGGATTAAACTCCACTTGCACTTTGACGTCTTTAGCAATAGTGAACAAGCTTGAACTTAACTCGTCCACCAGCACTTTTCGAGCTTCATTCAGGGTATCGATATAGGCATAGTTACCATTGCCCTTATCCGCTAATTGCTCCATGAGTTGATCGTTGTAATTCCCCAAACCGAACCCTAAGGTTGTCAGGCCAATACCATGATCTTTTTCCTTCTCAATCAAAGCAATCAAATCATCAAAATCTGTCATACCAACGTTGAAATCACCATCAGTCGCAAGGATGACTCGATTAATACCATGGGGGATAAAATGCTTTTTCGCCAATTGATAGGCTTGTGTGATTCCTTGCCCACCATTGGTTGAACCACCTGCGCTCAATTGCTCTAACGCATAGGTTAAAGTTTGAGTGTCATTCCCCGACGCGCCATCGAGGACGATACCGGACGCTCCAGCATAAACCACAATAGAAACTTTATCCTGCGCGCTTAACTGCGCTGTTAGCAGCTTTAACGCTGTTTGCAGTAAAGGCAATTTATCGGCAGATGCCATAGAACCTGACACATCGAGCAAAAAGACTAAGTTACTGGCGCCTAACTGAGATTTAGGTAAGTCATACCCTTTAAGACCAATCCGTAACAGCATCATGTCATCGTTATAAGGGGATGGAGCAAGCTCTGTCGTAACGCTAAACGGCGCGGCATTTTTAGCAGGTAAGGGATAATCGTAGGAAAAATAATTGAGCATTTCCTCGACTCTGACTGTACCTTTCTCGGGCAAGCGCCCTTCCCTCAGCATCCGCCTTAAGGTGGCATAACTGCCAGTATCGACATCGATGGAAAACGTCGATACTGGGATTTCTCCTGCCACCATGATGCCATTTTGCACCAGCGGCTCGAATTTATTTTGTGCTAACGGAATCGCAGCATAGTCTGACGGCATTGGAGCTATGTTCATTCCCATCACTGCACCATGGGTAGACATTTGCATCGGTGCCGCGACTCTGGCCATCTTAGCAGCATCACGCATTTCAGCACGGCGCAGTGACACTTCTTTATGACTCTGCTCGGCTTGCAGCTCCGCTTGTCGTTGTTGAGCCTCAGAGCCTTTACCGCCACAGGCCGTTAAACTCAGCATGACTAAGAATAAAGCTGCGCTATTGCTCGCCGATATGCTGACGCTTCCCCAAGATAATAAGGAATGTGCAATGGTTTTCTGGGAGTATATTGTTTTCATGTTGAATGCCTTTGATGTTGACCTAAGGCTGTAAACGGCGCAAATGACTAAAAGGGTTAAAGTATCAAAATATTTTACAAACCACTCTTAAATGAGAATCAAACAGCCTCCAAGCACACTATTTATACAAAACAAAGTATTTTCAATCGTTTTTGCAATCAAGCTCACACTGCGCCTTGTATCAGGTCACTAAAATAGAAGCTTGTTACTCGCCTCGCTATGGGACCCACTCGTGTCACACTCAGCTCATTTGTTTTCCCTAAGAATCGCCCACGCACTCACAGAAGCTTGCGTGAAGGATAAGTATTCGTTTAAACGTTTTGGGCAAGATCTTCTTGCAGGTCTCACTGTCGGCATTATTGCCATTCCGTTAGCAATGGCATTAGCCATTGCCAGTGGAGTTGCACCTCAATACGGTTTATACACTGCGATTGTCGGCGGTTTTATTATCGCCATATCTGGCGGCTCACGTTATAGCGTGTCAGGCCCGACAGCGGCATTCGTAGTATTGCTCTATCCGATAGCCCAACAGTTTGGTTTAGCAGGATTATTAATCGCGACTGTGATGTCCGGAATGATACTCGTCGGCATGGCAATGCTGCGACTTGGCCGATTAATTTTGTATATCCCTGAATCCGTCACCTTAGGCTTTACCGCGGGGATAGGTGTCGTCATCGCTACCTTGCAGCTCAAAGATTTTTTCGGACTCGAGATAGCCCAGATGCCAGAGCAATATCTGGCTAAGTTGATGACATTAGCTCAAGCGCTACCCTCGCTGCATTTACCTAGCCTACTGGTAGCATCCGCGACCTTAGCGACTATGCTACTTTGGCCAAAACTCAAAACACCCGTGCCAGCACACCTTCCGGCAATCATACTCGGCACTATGTTCGCCTTGGTTCTCAATGCCATGGGTGCAGATATAGAAACCATAGGAACCCGTTTTCACTATCAACTGAGTGATGGCACCACAGGCATGGGAATTCCTGCCGTATTACCCAGTTTCGAATGGCCTTGGCTGCAAGCTGGCGCGAATGGCCAAGCCTTTCAGTTTAATCTCGCGACCTTTCAAGCCTTATTACCTGCCGCCTTTGCCATTGCCATGTTAGGCGCAATTGAATCACTACTTTGTGCAGTGGTACTCGATGGCATGACAGGTAAACGTCACAGTGCCAACAGTGAATTACTAGGGCAAGGTATAGGTAATATCATCACGCCGTTTTTTGGTGGTATTCCGGCCACTGCAGCAATTGCCCGTAGCGCAGCAAACGTCAAAGCGGGCGCTCAGAGCCCGATAGCGGCCATGATCCACGCCATAGTAGTCTTAATTGGTTTAGTCGCCTTAGCGGGCGTATTAGCTTATTTGCCCATGTCAGCCATGGCAGCCCTGCTACTTGTTGTGGCTTGGAACATGAGTGAAGCCCACAAAGCGCTGCATTTAATTAAAACTGCGCCCACCAGCGATATCATGGTTTTTGTCAGTTGCTTTTCATTAACGGTTATTTTCGACATGGTGATCGCCATCAGTGTGGGAATTATCCTTGCTGCCTTGCTGTTTATGAAAGAAATTGCCGAGATGACAAAGCTTTACGATATCAGCACCAACAAGCGTTATGTGGATCAAGAGCTACCTGCCGATTGGGCTGTCCTCAAAATTAACGGGCCGCTATTCTTCGCTGCTGCTGACCGCATTTTCTCCGAAATCGCGAGTCTCACCGAAGATAAACAAGTGATAGTGCTTTATCTCGATGGAGTATCTATTCTGGATGCGGGAGGATTAGCCGCACTGACGAAACTGATTGAAAAATGCAAAGCGAATAAAACTAAGCTCATTATCGCCGATCTGCAGTTCCAGCCCATCCGAACGCTGGCGAGAGCGAAGATCCAGCCAATTGAAGGTGTATTGAAGTTTTACTCGACCCTACGTGAGGCAATGACAGAAGCGCCAGTTATCACTCAGCAAACTGAAATCACTGCGGATAAGCAGACACAGTAAACCAGTAGCACGATCTCAGGGCTTAATGTTGCTGACTTATCTCAAAGGCCAACCTCAGTGTTGGTCTTTTTTATTGCTCCATCACCTCACCTATTCATCGCCGCGAAAGACGTTTTTTCACACGCAAAAACGGGCAGAAATCGCTAGGATCATGGTATTATTCAGCGCCATGATGCTAGCTACCGATGACGGCGAGACAAGCATCAACTGTACCTAGACCTGAAACAAGGTCAAAATATAATTAAAATTAGTGAGTTAAGGAGTTATCATGCAAGCCCTTGTTGCTGTTGTTATGGGTTCTAAAAGTGATTGGCCCACGATGGAAGCTGCCGCTGAGATAATGGATAAACTGCAAGTGCCTTATCATGTTGAAGTGGTTTCCGCCCATAGAACGCCAGATAAACTCATGGAGTTTGCAGCCTCTGCCGCCGAACGTGGTTTTAAAATCATCATTGGTGGCGCCGGTGGTGCAGCGCACTTACCCGGTATGATTGCCTCTAAAACTCGCTTACCCGTATTAGGTGTACCAGTCCAAAGTAAAGCCCTATCCGGCATGGATAGCTTATTGTCCATCGTTCAAATGCCAAAAGGCATCGCAGTCGGCACCTTAGCCATAGGTACAGCGGGCGCATTCAATGCGGGATTATTGGCCTGCCAAATCCTTGCGAATAACGATGCAGAATTAGCGGCTCGTGTTGACGCTTTCAGAGAAGAACAGACCCGTGCGGTACTGGACAATCCAGACCCGAGGGAAGTCTAATGACCCAGACAAACACTAAACCTAAGGTTTGGGTATTAGGTAATGGTCAGCTGGGCGCCATGTTGACCCACGCTGGTGAGCCATTAGCGATTGAAGTTAACGCCGTCGATATCATGACACCTACGGATGACATTCTGCCACTCGCGCCCCACGACATTATTACCGCCGAGCGCGAACAGTGGCCAGAGTCCGCCCTGAGTTTACAACTCAGCTCACACCCCCATTTTGTTAATGGTCCGGTATTTAGCCGTTTAGCCGACCGTTTTAGCCAAAAGAGTCTACTCGACCAGCTCAGCGTTCCCACGGCGCCTTGGACCTTAGTCGACGATAACACCCAAGTCGATACCCTGTATCAACATTATGGTCCTAGAGTCTTGATGAAACGCCGTACCGGTGGTTATGACGGTAAAGGTCAACATTGGCTTAAACAAGCCGAAGTGGGCGATATTCCAAACGATTGGCGTAACCTTGCAATTGCTGAGCAAGCGATTAATTTTAATGAAGAAGTATCATTGGTTGGCGTGCGTACTCGCAAAGGCGAATGCGTGTTTTATCCGCTGACGCTGAACTTGCATCAGGACGGTATTTTAATGGCGTCGATTTCGCCACTGGCACGCTTAACCCCCTTGCAAGCCCAAGCCGAAACTATGCTCAGCGCCATTATGCACGAGCTTGAATACGTTGGTGTAATGGCGATGGAATGCTTCCGTGTTGGTGATGAGTTATTGGTGAATGAGCTGGCACCGCGAGTGCACAACTCTGGCCATTGGACCCAAGCCGGAACCCATATGGATCAATTCCAGCTGCATCTTAGAGCACTTTGCGGAATTGCGATCCCACAGCCACAAGTGAATTTTCAGTGTGTTATGGTCAACCTTATTGGTATCGATAATGACCCTCGCTGGTTAAGTTTGCCCAATGCTGAGTTGTACTGGTACAACAAAGAAGTTCGCCCGGGTCGTAAAGTCGGACATTTAAACCTATCAGTGCCAAATCAAACTGTGCTCAACCAGAGCATAGCCGCACTGCAAACTTGGATGCCAATCCAATACCAAGCACCATTAGCTTGGATATTGGCCGAATACGCAGAAAATTCGCGTTAATTCAGTATTTAGTACCAAAATCACTGATATGAAATTGTTCACAGTTTCATATCAGTTTATATTTCAATTTTCGTTATATACTTAACTGAACTCAGTGTGAATACGTTAGTGATGTATAGCATTCAATGATTACTAGCAATGACACAGATAAAGGAATAGTCGAGTGAAATTAAGGGATAATTTCAAACGTAAGACCATAGATCGCTTAGATTATCGCTATCATCTGCTACTGCTTATAGTGCCGATATGTCTATTCATCCTGCTGTTTATCTTTAATGCACCCACAGAAAATTGGACTATCCTGCCCTTACTGTTTGTTTGCATCATTTATATTTTTGCCTACAGCCTAATTTACTATTTGCATCAGGGTCGTTTAACTCGACTATGGCAGCATTTAGAGCAAGTCGTCACCATCAACGATGCCATCTATGAACTCGCCCATCTCTCTAGTCATTATAAAAATGAGCATGCCTTTCTGGACGCCTTACTCAATAAAGCCGTGTACGTGATTAATGGTGCCGAAATGGGCAGCATCATTAAAATCAACGAGGTGAATAATAAACTGTATTTTGAATCTGTCGTGGGGCTCGATTTAGCAAAGCTCAGACAACTGGATTTTACCTTAGAGCAAACTTTTGAATATCGACTCACTGAAGGGAGATGCGATCAAGTGGTGGTCATCAATGATATGAAGAATATCAATGCGGCTAGCACTTTAACGGAAGATGATCAAAAAGTGTTACTCTCAGTGTCAAAGCAGCCGATACGCTCAACCCTGTCTAGCCCTATTCGTATTGATGGCAAACTGTATGCCATGCTCAATCTCGATAGCAGTAGCATTGGCGCCTTTAGCGATTACGACCGCAATCTTGTCTCTATCCTAACTCACGAAGCTAGCAATGCCATTGCGCTCTATCAGAAGTCACTGCAGATTACTAAACTAGCCAATTTTGATCCATTAACAGGACTTTATAATCGAAAGAATTTTGAAGATGAACTGCACCACTGGCAGCCCAAGCCTCACTTAGGCAGTTTTTTAATTATTATCGATATGGACAATCTCAAGTCCATTAATGATGCCTATGGGCACCAGATGGGTGATGTTGCCATCAAGCGAACAGCCACCGCCATGCTCGCCTATTGGCAAAATAAAGGCATTATTTCCCGTTTTGGTGGCGATGAGTTTGTCGCTTTATGCCATGGGCCGTTAGCTCAAATTGAACAGGACTTAGATGATATGCGCAAAACCTTGAATCAAGGTTCAGAGCTTAGCCTAGGTTTTAGTTTTGGTATTGCCCCCTTCGAAGCCGATTGGTATCAATCCTTTAAGACTGCAGATCATGCTATGTATGAGCAAAAGCGTGCGAAGAAAAAAGCCATTCAGGCATTAGAAACCTTCGCAGTGAAAGCGCAATAAATCAATTGAAGTCAGGTGCTACAGCCGATGTCAAAAGGCTAATATCAACAATCAGTAAGCGTCGAAGTTGAAGATTTGAGTTTACTATCTCGATTAGCTATCTCAATTAGCTATCTCAATTAGCTATCTCAATTAGCTATCTCAATTAGCTATCTCAATTAGCTATCTCAATTAGCTATCTCAATTAGCTATCTCGATTAAATATCTAAATTGAACACCGACAGTCAGCCATTCTCACTTAAGTGGCTGACAATGATATAAAAACGTAATCTTAACCAAAAAATAAACGCCACAGCCAAGATGAATCTAAATCTTCTTGGCAGGTTTTATATTGAGCCGCGTAGCGTTTCGACCTCGCATCCACCTTGTTCGCCACTTTCACTAACCACGCCTTAGATTTGTAACTACCACGGCGATAACCGCCCCAGCCCTCGTGATAATTAAGATACTGCGCCCGCGCATCCCATTTAGATACGCCATTTATCTTATGGGTTTTGCTAATAAACCAGCCCATAAAATCCAAGGCATCATCGAAATCACTGCGGCTCGACCAACTGTTTCCCGTCTCACGCACATAATCATCCCACGTCATGGTCTTAGCCTGCGCATATCCATAGGCATCACTAGCACGGCCAATAGGGATAAAACCTAAAAAGTATTCCATCGGTGGCGCGGCATTGTGCTTGAATGAGCTCTCTTGATACATCATAGCTAACGGCACATGCACTGGCACACCCCATTTATCACGGACATCTTTAGCGGCATCGTACCAATCTCGGTGTTCTTGAAATATCTCACACAAATTTTCGGGAGACTTAGGCGGAGATGTCGCACAACCTGACAAGATGCCGAGACTTGCGCAGAGTAAGATAGCGGAGAACTTATTCATTAATATCATGTTCTTTGGAAAGTTAGCTCGCGCCATGATGTCATAGACTCAGGCTGAGGCAAGCATAAAAAGCCTTTTTGCGCTTAGAAGATCTCAGCGCTAGGGGCTAAATCAATATGACTTAAATCGAATGTAGCAGGCTTACCACTTGAGCTTAACACTTTAGCTATTTCGTTTCGGGACTCAACTCAAACTGACACTCATGATCTTCTTGCTGCCACACGCCGGGTTCCCAATACGCAGTGTCTTTACCCATATAACGCTTATCGGTGTGAAATAACGCACCGATATGATAACGCTGATGACTTTCGACATTGAGCTTGAATACTTTGGGTGTCCGCGCGGCAAGCGTGACTGACAAACTTGGATCATCGATCAGCTCCGCAACGGTAAATTCATATTCGCCAGGCGCTAACTGATAATTAGGCTTAGAAACGACTGCCTGCCCGTTTAAATGGGTCACCACCACTCGATACCAGTGAGTACTGGCATCGGGCTGCAAATAACCAGACACAGTACCACAGCCCAGAGGATCTTCAGGTGACGCGGCGCAGCCAGATAACAAGGCACTGAACACAATCAAAGCTGCGCGGGCACGTAGGCCAGTGAAAGAGAATACCCCCTCTTTCACAGCTTCACTCCAAAGTAATCTTCCAGATAATCATCAAATGAAACTGCACTCTGCGCCGCCTCTAGTTCAGCTTGCTTGTTAAGCGAACTGGATGCTTCAGCTTGATACTGCGCTATGGTCTCGCTCGACAAGGGATAATCGATAAAGTATTGATAGTATTGCTGCGCTAACGTCATCACCCACTGACCATGATCTTGGCCCTTGTTGATCACGTTTTGCAGTACTTGTCCCGACAGGGTTAAATTCGGATCTTCAGCCGCTTTACGCCAATGGGCCAAAGCCACTTGATAATCCGTCCCCTCACCATCAAGCAATACTGCCAAAGGTTGCAAGGCATCAAACAACTCTTCTAACCAAGATTTAAGCGAACGTGAACCGTCTGCGGTTAATAACTCAAGCCCAGGTTTACGGCCTTCAAGCACCACAGCTTTAAGATTCGCGCTTAATCTCGCCTCTTCGCTCGCCTCTGACTTAGGCGACTGCGTTAATAAACAATAGAGTAGGAATAAATCAAGGAAACGCACTTGTGTCGCCTCAATGCCAACTGGGCTAAATGGATTAACATCCAACGCTCTCACTTCAATGTATTCCACCCCAGCACGGGCCAGAGCTTCAGACGGTTTCTCGCCACTACGCGTGACCCGTTTCGCACGGATTGGCGAGTAGAACTCGTTTTCAATCTGCAATACATTGGCATTAAGTTGACGATACTCACCATCGACTTTAACGCCGATATTAGCAAAGTTTGCTGAAGGCATTTTAGTGGCGGCATTCACGCCAGCCAGATACTCAGGCAAAGAGTTATAGCTGATATTTAGATCTTCTTGCTCTTTGTTGGTGTAGCCTAAATCACTCATACGCAACGAAGTGGCATAGGGCAGATACAGAGTACCGTGGCCCGTTTTTTCAAACTTGAGGTCGGTTTTTTGATCTTTAATAAAGGAGCTACATAACGCTGGCGAGGCACCAAATAAATAAGGAAGTACCCACACTAAACGGCGATAGTTACGGATCAAGCCGAAATAGGATTCTGAAATAAAATCATCGTAAGTTAACTGTTTATCACTTAACTCATACAGGCTTTGCCATAATTCTTGCGATACCGAAAAGTTAAAATGCACCCCAGAGATGATCTGCATCAGGGCGCCATAACGATAGGTTAACCCCTTACGATACAAGGTTTTCATCATGCCAGTATTCGATGAGCCATAGCGGGCAACGGGGATCTGTTGCTCATCTTTCACATAGCAAGGCATGCTCACGGGCCACAAACGCTGACCATTTAAGTGGCGCACGCTGAAGGCATGAGTCTCAGTTAACCCAGTGAGAAGTTGCTCAACATTGTGATTTACTGGCGTAATAAACTCGAGTAAGGCTTCACTGTAATCCGTCGTAATACGTGAATGCATTAACGCCGAGCCTAAGGCTTCGGGATGCGAGTCTGTAGCGAGATAACCAAACTCATCAATCCGCAACGCCTCACGTTCTATGCCACGTAACATACCCAAGAGTGCTGTGCGCCCATTGGCGTCCGAGAGATGTTGTACTAATTCATTGAATGACTTCAATTTGCGCTTCTCTAATTGGTGATTCGCTATCGCGACAAGGTTAACAGTCAGACCTTTATTTTGAGGCTTATCTTGCAAAATATGCCTCAAAATAAATCTAAACCTGTCTGTGGGGCAAGCCAAATTCACACCTTGTATGATTAAAAGCAGACGGTGACAGCTAATGCTGTCACCGTCTTTCGATGTAAATCCGGTAAATATAGGGCAAATAGTCGTTAACTAATACACCTGTCTATCTACCTATATAAGGGCGAAATACTAATTTACAATACTAAAGTTTCAATTGGATAGCCCAATACCGCTAAATCAGCTTCAATTGTCGCTTTATCTCCCACCACCAGAATCACCATTTTATTGATATCTAGCTCGGAAGCCGCGAGGGCATTGAGTTCATATTTTGTTACAGTATTAATGATCTTGTCCTGTTGAGTCGTAAAATCTTGACTCAATTGGTAACGTTGGATCATCCGCATAAAGCCCGCTTTTTGATACGGTGTTTCATAATCAAGGGCTTGCCCTTGAGAGACTGAATTACGCATAAAGGCAAGTTCAGCATCTGTCATGCCCTGCTGCTGATAAGCACTGATTTCTTTTACAAACTCAATGAGTGCTTTCGCCGTCACGTCACTGCGAACGTTACTTGATGCGACAAAATCGCCCACTTCAGCACCGCCAGTAAAACGAGTGCGAGCACCATAGGTATAACCTTTATCCTCACGTAAATTCAGGTTGATACGGCTATTGAATGCGCCGCCTAACGGATAATTCATCAGATAGGATTTAAAATAATCGCCTGTGGCATCGTAGGGTAATGCGCGCTTGGCAATATTGATTACCGATTGAGCCGCACCAGGTTTATCAATCAGATAAATTGTGCAGCCTTTTAATGCAGGGAGTGGCTTAAGTGGCGGTACCACAGCTGCTTCTCCTTTCCACTGGTTTAATCCCGCTAGTTTAGGCAGCAATGCAGATTCAGATAAATTAGCAACAGTGACAATTTTAGCGTTGCCGCCTTGATACTGCTGGGCATAAAACGCTTTTACATCGGCTAACGTAAGCGCCGCGACTGAATCGAGCGTACCAAGATCATTCACACCTAACGCATTGTCTTTACCGTATAACAAAGACGACAACGCCGTATCAGCCAGATAGCTAGGATCGGACTGCATATGCTGGATCTGTTGTAATTGCTGCTGTTTCACTCGCGCAAAGTCAGCTTCGCTGAACGCTGGTTGAAACAGCTTTTCTTCCATAATCGCCAGCGTCTCATCTAAATGTGCTGTCAGAGCCGATACTTTGATCGAACTTTGATATTCAGACGCACTAAAATCGACACTACTACCTAGCATTTCTAAGGCTTGTGATAGTCCTTCACTGCTGCGCTTCTGACTCGATTCATTAAGCATTTCCGCAGTCAGCGTTGCTAAGCCTGCTTTTTCGACGGGTATGAGTCTGTGGCCACCATTGAGATAAACAATTAACTCAACTGTTGGTGTTTCAGTACTTTGAGTGCCCATGACTTCGATGCCATTGGCTAAGGTTTTTGTCCAAATTTTAGGTACTTTGAGCATAGGTGCAACGCCAGATGCAGGCATCTTAGTCCGATCAAAACTTGAAACAAGTTCAGGCTTGGGCAAATCCCCCTCTACCGCAGTGTGTGCAATCGGCAACGTTGCAGGCGTGAAGTTATCCGCATGGGCAATAAGTGACGTCATTCCCTGCGGCACCACACTCATAACCACCATAGGTTTATCTTTAATGTATTGCTTAAACACGCGCATCACATCGTCTTTGGTCACATTGGCATAACGATTCAGATCTGAGGCAATCATGTTCGGATTGCCCGACAGAGTTTGGTTCATCGCTAAGGTCGACACTTTGCCAGAAACACTCTGCAGGCTATAAATGGTATCAGCCTCAAACTGCACTTTGACTTTTTGCAGATCGTCATCGGTAACGCCACGTTGCTCAAACTCCTTAATCGAGTCGAGGATACGTTGCTCCAGATCCGCCAATTTGCCGCCCTTTTCAGGATTGGCTAAAGCATAAATCGACATCTGACACGCAAGCTCTTGACAAGGATGACTCACATTAGCCTGCACGGCATAACCGTCCTTAACCAAGTTTTTATATAATAAGGATGTTTTACCACCACCTAAAATATTGGCCAACAGATCGAGCGCGGCCTCATCTGAATGTCTAGCGTATACGGTAGGAAAACCAATACGGATCAAAGGCAAGTGCACTTGATCTTCCATGGAGATGTAACGTGTCTTGTCTAAGTTAACCAGCGCCTTTTGCTCTAACGAGACTTCAGGACCACGGGGGATTTCACCAAAATATTTATTGACCCAGGCTAAGGTTTGCATTTCATCGAAATCGCCACCTATGGTCAAGGTCGCATTATTAGGGCCATACCAACGTTGGAAAAAGTGTTTAACATCGTCAACCGTGGCGCGATTAAGATCGTCCGGCCAGCCAATTACAGGCCAAGAATAAGGATGACCGACAGGGTACATAGCTTGGCTAAAACGCTCACTCATGCGGCCATAGGGTTGATTATCGATACGTTGTGCGCGCTCGTTTTTGACGGTTTCGCGCTGCACTTCGAATTTTTCACTAGTGAGTGCGGGCAACAAAAAGCCCATACGGTCCGACTCAAGCCACAACATTTTTTCTAATTGATTGTTGGGTACTGTCTCAAAGTAATTGGTTCTGTCGGTATTGGTCGTGCCATTTAGGGTACCACCAGCTTCGGTAACCACTTCAAAATGCTGTTCATCGGCAACATGCTGTGAGCCTTGGAACATCATGTGTTCAAATAAATGCGCAAATCCCGAACGCCCAGCTAATTCGCGAGCTGAGCCCACATGATAAGTGACGTCGACATGCACTAAGGGATCTGAATCATCTTGATGTAAAATAACAGTTAACCCATTGGCTAATTGGTACTTTTTGTAGGGGATCCCTACTTGCGAATCGGCCAATTGCACATTTTCGATCAGTTTAACGCCTGCGGGCAAGTTCACCGTAGTCGTTTCAGATGCACAACCCGCAAGTGCGGCAGAAATTGCGACCGCTAATATCCATTTCTTCAAAACATTCCCCTCATACATCAATGGGCCAAAAATACAGCTTCATAATCATAGTGCTGCGTTTAGTCATAGTGCGCTTAAATGATTAAGCATTGGGATTTATGACTCGCAAAATTGACACTAAGTTCCTATCTATACAGTAAATTCAGTCTAAACGGAAAAACACTCCCCGCCCTTGACCATTAAATGCATCCTAGCGCCATCATGCCATCCATTGCAGCACGGCAGCGGCAACAATTAAGTAACGAATTGTTTTACCGATTAAAATCATCACCAAAGAAGGTATTAGCGGTAGCCTCAACCAACCCGCCAATAAACAAAGAATATCGCCGATAATCGGTGCCCATGAGAGTAACAACGCCCACACGCCGTAGCGTTCAATCAAGGCGAGCCCCTTTGCGTGTTTACCTGTCGCTAACGCTTCTGGTGATTTTGCGAGGCGACCTAAGCAGCCTAAATAGAAACTGGTCATCGCGCCCAACGTGTTGCCAATGCTAGCCACCACGACCAGCGCAACCCAAGCCTCTGGAGTTTTGTTTAATAACGCCACGAGTAAGACTTCAGATCCCCCCGGTAACAAAGTCGCCGCTAAAAAAGCGCCAGAGAACATAATGCCTAACTCAGTCATAATGGCTTACTCAATGATAAATCTCTCTTTTTGTATTCAATGCGATAAGGTTTGTCATGGGTTAATTGAATGTTTCACTTAATCTTTTTACAACAAACTCACTTATCACAATAAGTTATAAGAAAAACGGTTTGTTATAACCCTAGCTCTGTCGATACAATGGTTAACTATGGCAGGCAATAACCATGCGCATGACTGAGAGCGCGTTAACATCACGCTCATCTCGTTAAATACGAATCCTATCATCGCAGGTCTATTGGCTCACTCTTAATTTATTTTTCTGGAATATGCATGATCCTTCAAACCATTAGCCGCATTCCGTTTTGGCAAAAAGTCTTAGCAGGCTTTATCTTAGGTGCGCTCGTTGGCGTTATTTTAGGTGAAAGCGCCACAGTGCTAAAACCATTAGGTGATCTGTTCATTGGGGCCATTAAGATGTTGGTCGCGCCTTTGGTATTTTGTGCCATTGTCGTGAGTATCACATCGCTCAACTCGCAAACCAGTCTGAAACGCCTGAGCTTGAAAACTTTGGGTATGTTCATGCTGACAGGCACAATCGCCTCTCTGATAGGCTTAGCTGTGGGCTCAATGATCGACATGGGTGGCACCATGCAACTCACAACGACTGAAGTGCGCGAGCGTAATATTCCCGGTTTTGCACAAGTGCTGCTCGACATGATCCCAGTCAATCCTTTCGCCTCACTGGCTGAAGGCAAGGTACTGCAAATTATCGTGTTTGCCGCGTTAGTGGGTATCGCTATCAACAAAGTTGGCGAGAAAGCAGAGCCATTAAAACGCACCATTGAAGCAGGTGCTGAAGTCATGTTCCAACTGACTCGCATGGTCTTAAAACTCACTCCTATCGGTGTGTTTGGTTTAATGGCATGGGTTGTGGGTGAATATGGTTTATCAACCTTATTGCCTTTAGGTAAGTTTATCGGGGCTATCTACATTGCCGCTTTTATCCACATCATCTTCGTTTATGGCGGGTTAGTGAAGTTTGTTGGTGGTTTAAGCCCACTGCAATTTTTCCGCAAAGCTATGCCAGCGCAGTTAGTCGCCTTTAGTACTTCTTCAAGTTTCGGTACTTTACCTGCGAGTACTCGCGCAGTCGAAACCATGGGCGTATCAAAGCGTTATAGTGCCTTTGTGATGCCATTAGGTGCGACCATGAACATGGACGGCTGTGGGGGTATTTACCCTGCGATAGCCGCTATCTTCATCGCTCAAATTTACAATATTCCGCTCGACACACTGGACTATGTGATGATCGCCGTGACTGCGACAGTGGCTTCTGTTGGTACCGCTGGCGTACCAGGAAGTGCGATGGTGATGTTAACTGTCACCTTAGGTGTGATTGGTCTGCCACTTGAAGGCATTGCCTTTATCGCCGCAATTGACCGTATTATCGATATGATCCGCACAGCAACTAACGTAACGGGCGATATGATGACTGCTGTTGTGATTGGTAAATCCGAAAATGAACTCGATGAAGCACAGTTCTATTCGAACGACAATCAAGACGTTACACCAGTGAGTTCGTAGCAATAACAATACTGTATAAAAAGTATTAAGCTAAATCATCAGTACCATTGACCACAGTAAGAGACCGCTTCGGCGGTCTCTTTTATTATCCTGCAAACAGTCTTTGATCTATTGGCTTTAGAGACCACAATCGACTTCGACAGTCTCTATTAACTGCAAAATAGGTTACTCAAATAAGATCAAGCTGTTAGACTCTAAAACCACTCTAACTCACACTTTAGCAGAACAGACATGACGAGACTCTTCCTTATCCCGCTGATCCTATGTTTGTTTTGGGCGTTATTTTTAAAAGCCAACAAACTCACGCTAAAACAAGGCGGGCGAGGTTTTATATAGGTGGCGGGCTAATTTTAATCCTTATGGGATTACTCTGGTTAACGGCTTAGGTTAATACCAAGGATTCATACTATAAATTAGTAACTTAACAAAAAAGGCCAACTCAGTACTGAGTTGGCCTTAGCGCTAAAACAGCGTTAACAACTAGAATAAATTCGAAGATAAACCCGCTTAATTTACCCACTCAGTCAAGCCCAATCAGTTAACCCACTCTGTCATCAACCCAGCACGGCAAGTAAAATCCCCGCAGCCACAGCAGAACCTAGCACTCCCGCCACATTGGGCCCCATGGCGTGCATTAACAAGAAGTTGTGTTGGTTGGCCTCTAATCCAACTTTGTTCACGACTCGCGCTGCCATAGGTACAGCCGACACCCCTGCGGCACCAATCAACGGATTAATCTTACCACCCGACAACTTACACATCAGTTTTGCCATCAATACACCTGCAGCAGTACCAATGCCAAATGCTAAAGCTCCCAATACCAAAATTCCTAAGGTTTCCAGTCGCAGGAATTGATCGGCTGATAATTTAGAACCGACAGCTAGACCTAAGAAAATCGTAACAATATTGATAAGCTCGTTCTGCGCCGTTTTCGATAATCTATCCACCACGCCCGATTCACGCATCAAGTTACCAAGACAAAACATACCCACTAACGGCGTGGCCGCAGGTAGGAAGAGAATCGTTAATCCCAGTACCATCAAAGGGAAAATGATCTTTTCCTTTTTACTGACTTCGCGCAGCTGCTCCATTTTAATTTCGCGCTCAGCTTGGGTTGTCAGTAAGCGCATGATCGGCGGTTGAATAATCGGGACTAACGCCATATAGGAATAAGCCGCGACCGCAATTGCCCCTAATAACTCAGGTGCCAGTTTGGAGGCGAGGAAAATCGCCGTAGGTCCATCAGCACCGCCAATAATCGCAATGGCCGCCGCGTCCTTCATGGTGAACTCAAAGCCCGGAACTAAGTTCAGCGCTATCGCACCAATCAATGTCGCGAAAATCCCAAACTGCGCCGCAGCTCCTAACAACAGGGTTTTAGGATTGGCAATCAAGGCACTAAAGTCGGTCAGCGCACCAACACCCATAAAGATCAATAGCGGAAACACCCCAGTCTCAATCCCCACATAATAGGCGTAATACAGGATGCCACCTTCTTCGGTAAATCCCGCATGGGGAATGTTCGCCAGCACTGCACCAAAACCAATGGGCAACAATAGCAAAGGCTCAAAACCACGTACGATGGCGAGATACAAGAGCAAAGCGCCCACTGCCATCATCAACACTTGCCCGCCAGTAAAGTGAGCGATACCTGTCTCGGCCCAAAAAGCCATTAAACCTTCCATAATGACTCCTACGCCAAGGCCAGTAATTGAGAACCCACAGACACTGAGTCACCTTCTTTCACCCAGATCTTAGCGATAATACCATCGCCCTGTGCACGAATTTCGGTTTCCATCTTCATCGCCTCAAGGATGATCACGACATCGCCTTCACACACTCTATCGCCTGGAGAAACATGCACTTTGAAGATGTTGCCCGACAAAGGCGCGCTCATTTCAAGCCTGATTTCACCATGGCTTGTTGATGGCGTTGTACTCTCAGTCACAGCTTGCACAGCATGAACACTTTGTCCCTGTGGCTGGATTTGCGAGATCTCACCGCCTGCGGCGACTTCAACTACGTACTCTTGCCCTTCGACAGTTACCGTGTAGGTTTCAGGGCCACAATCCGTAACATTAGAAGCAGCAAGTACCGAAGTCAGCTCAGGCTTAGGCTCAAAGGCGCTCGGATCATCACGATTCTTTAAGAACTGCAATCCTATTTGTGGGAAGAGTGCATAGGTCAGCACATCATCGTCATGCTCTGAAGATAGACGAATGCCTTGTTCCTGCGCTTTGTCTGCCAACTCTAGCCGTAATTTAGCCAGCTCTGGCGTTAATAGGTCTGCAGGACGACATGTAATGGCTTCAGCACCTTGCAAGACTCTGGCTTGCAATACAGCATCCACAGGCGCAGGCGTCGCGCCATATTCGCCCTTAAGCACGCCTTCAGTCTCTTTAGTCAGTGACTTATAACGCTCCCCCATCAACACATTAATGACCGCCTGCGAGCCAACAATCTGCGATGTAGGCGTCACTAAGGGCAAAAAACCTAAATCAGCACGCACGCGGGGAATTTCCTCCAAGACCAAGTCCATCTTATCGGCCGCACCCTGTTCCTTAAGTTGGCTCTCCATATTGGTCAGCATGCCACCAGGTACTTGGGCGCGTAAAATACGCGAATCTATGCCTTTCAGCGCACCTTCAAACTTAGCGTACTTCTTACGCACGTCACGGAAGTAAGCAGCAATTTCCTCAAGCAACACCATGTCGTAACCAGTCGCACGCTCAGTATCTTCCACCATAGCGATAACGGTTTCAGTAGCAGTATGTCCATAGGTTTGGCTCATCGACGAAATTGCCGTATCGAGCACATCGATACCCGCTTCAATGGCTTTCTGATAAGTGGCGGTACTTAATCCTGTCGTCGCATGACAGTGCATAGATAACACGAGTTGCGTTTGGGATTTTAGTCGACTGATAAGCTCAAACGCTTCCATAGGCTTAAGTAGTCCCGCCATATCTTTGATACACAAAGAATCACATCCCATATCTTCGAGACGTTTTGCCATATCAATCCAAGTCTCTATGGTATGCACTGGACTTGTGGTGTATGAGATCGTCCCCTGCGCATGGCCACCAACTTGGCGCACCGCTTTCACCGCAGTCTCAAGGTTTCGAACATCGTTCATCGCATCGAAAATACGAAATACATCAACGCCATTAGTGTGGGCGCGCTCAACAAAACGCGTGACTAAATCATCGGCATAATGGCGATAACCTAAGAGGTTTTGACCACGCAGCAACATTTGCTGTGGCGTATTGGGCATGGCCTTTTTCAGCTCACGAATCCGATCCCAAGGATCTTCACCAAGATAACGAATACAGGCATCAAACGTCGCCCCACCCCAAGATTCCAGTGACCAGAAACCGATCTTATCGAGTAATGGCGCAATCGGTAACATGTCATCAATGCGTAAGCGCGTCGCTAAAATAGATTGATGTGCGTCCCGCAAAACGACATCAGTTAAAAATAATGGCTTAGCCACTGCCGCCGTAGAATTAGATACAAAAGTCATACTGCTCCCCATTACTTAATCTGTGAACGATACTGCTTTACCGCTAGTGAAATCGCAGCGACCACATTTGGGTCTAAAGGCTTAACATCTGATTGCGCTACTCTCTGCTGGCTTTTAGCATGATTTGTAGCAAAACGTGCAGATGCAGCATCCACCGCACACCAACGCGCAACCAAATGAATCCCAAGGATTAGTACACTTAAAAATAAATAAACTAAGCCCATCCCAAAAAACATAATGCCAACGGCATCCAATAAAGATTGCGTTACATCCTCCATAGCTCCCCTACCCCTTACTCTCTAGATCCCTATCAACAGCGCGATTGCCCCAAAATCATCGCTATTGCATTACAAGTTCAAAATTCATCAAATGAACTGCTCACAAACTATGGTTCTTCCGTAAACAGATACATAGCAATCACCAATTAGAAAAAAATCGAATAAAAAATCACATTTTAAAGCTAACTAATCGCACAACAAGAAAACCTGCTGAACTCAACCTGCTACGAACATAACCAATTGATAACAAAAAAACCATATCAGTGTAAATTGGTCTTACCAATATTAAGTAAATCTACAGGCTACAAGTTATTAATCCTCATAAATCGAGCGATTAATTCAATATTCCATAATGAAACAAACATAATGTTGGATTTAAGCTGAAGTGATGTCTTAGGCTAAAAAATGATTCCTAAATTGAAAACAACGAGCATAGGAATAAACCAAGTGAAAAAATATGCAAATTTAACAATCCAAGCTACTGCCATCTGACTAAGTGGCAAAATAAAAATGAATATTGTTCTGAAGACATTGTTTGAAGAAGAGGAATGGGTTCAATTCAGCAAATTAAATCAACTTAAATGCCCCCTAGATACCAACACAGAGCAGCGCCTAGCAATACGGTTGGTGTGTGGAACGGCTATCTTAAAAGATAAGCAACAGTGCTACCTGAGCTAGAGCTCAAGCGTTTAGTTATGCGCAGGATTAAGCAATAGGACGAGAACGAAATAGGAAATCCTAGGACCGACAAAGAACTCAGTAATTGAAATGGCTAGTGAGTTGGTGAGTTGGTGAGTTGGTGAGTTGGTGAGTTGGTGAGTTGGTGAGTTGGTGAGTTGGTGAGTAAAAATAGCGGAGAAACATGCAAGCTGAAAGAAAAACGGACTAATTTCTACAAATTGCGAATGCAAAAAAGCCAGCTTATTCAGCTGGCTTGGTTACATCTCAATGAGATAATTAGGCGCTTGGCGATGACCTACTCTCACATGAGGGTGAAATCATAGCACTATAAATACGGAGTATTTAGCCATGATTGAACGCGAAGAAGCTTGTCTTCGTAGCTGGGGAGTCCGCTTAGCGGCGGGCGACCGCCATGGATGGTGGAAGTGTCAATATTGGAGGAACATTTATTGACCGACATCGAGATAAGTTTTTGCGAAGCGTATAAACAAAAAAGCCCTAGCGGTTTAGGCTAGGGCTTTGGTGTTTATTTTGATGCTTGGCGATGACCTACTCTCACATGGGGAGACCCCACACTACCATCGGCGCGTTTGCGTTTCACTTCTGAGTTCGGGATGGGATCAGGTGGTTCCACAAGGCTATTGTCACCAAGCAAATTCTGTTTATTACCGTGTCCATCTCTGGMYCACGTTAATAATAATTCGGAAAGCTGATTTGCTTTGTTTGAGTTCAAACTTTATCAAGTGTCGATATTCTGTCTAAGGCTTCTTTGTAAAACCCATCTGGGTTGTATGGTTAAGCCTCTCGAGTCATTAGTACATGTTAGCTCAACGCCTCACAACGCTTACACACCATGCCTATCAACGTCCTAGTCTCGAACGGCTCTTTAGAGGAATTAAATTCCTAGGGATGACTCATCTTAGGGCTCGCTTCCC